>JAFACJ010001124.1 GCA_023425615.1 Actinomycetes bacterium | reverse complement strand
GGACGGGGGTGTCCGAGGGCCGACGGACCTCGGAGTTTCTCCGGCACTCCGGTGACGGAGGGCGGTGGGGAGAAGTCGCGGGCGGCCTTCAGGAAAGACTGACTGGTGCTGAGGAATTCACCTTGATAAACCTCGACGTACCGGCCGCCAGTAGCGATCTCAGTGGTTTGGAACCGATCTGTTATAGCGAAACAGGCATGGCGCCAGGGCTGATGGTCGCCTTTAACCCCAGGGGAGGCGAGGTCCGTCTGATGCGTCCGGAGGGAATGCAGGTGGTCATGGCCGGTGCCTCCTCGGTGGGTGTGGTCGTCAATTGCGGGCGGGTCGGGTGGCCCCGGCGTATTCACGTTCTCGGTAGGGGACGTCGGCGAACTTGGAGATTTTGACGACGTCGCCGGTGCGGGGGGCGTGGATCATGTGGCCGTTGCCGATGTTGATGCCGACGTGGTGAATGGTCCTGGGATCGGCGGGATCGGTGGCGAAGAAGACCAGGTCTCCGGGGCGGAGTTCGGCGCGGGGAATGTGGGGGCCGTCGCCGTACTGGTCGGCGGCGATGCGGTGAAGGGTGACGCCGACTTTGGACCAGGCGTGCTGGGCGAGGCCGGAGCAGTCGAAGCCTTTGATGCCGGCGCCCTGTTTGATGCCGTAGGTGGGACCGGAGGGACCGCCTCCGCCCCAGGAGTAGGGGGTGCCGAGCCAGCGCAGGGCGGCTTTGACGACGACGACTCCGCCCGCGGCGACGGGTGGGGTGGCGGTGGCGTAGTCCCTGGCACGGTCTAGGACTTTGCGGACGTACCAGTCGGCTCGGTTGTAGCGGCCGAGGGCACGCTCCAGATGCTTGCCGCCCTTGGTGGCGCCATGGGCCGCCAGGTAGTCGGCGGCCGAGGGAATGGCGTCGGCGGGATCGCAGCGGTCGGCGCGGCCGTCGCCATCACCGTCGATGCCGTAGGCCGCCCAGGTGGCGGGAAGGAATTGCATGGGACCCGCGGCGCCTGCCGCATTGGGGACGCAGTCGGCCGGGTCGCGACCGTGGTCGGATTCGATGTCGCCGATGGCGGCCAGAACATTCCAGGGCAGACCAGGTGGACGGGCGGCCTCACGGTACAGGCGCAGATAGGACGACGGGATGTCGGCGACGGCCTCATCCGTGGGATCGGGATCGGTGGGGGCGGCTCGGACCTGGGCGGTCAGCAGAACGACGGTCAGGACGGGAAGGGCGACAAAGGTCGTGGCGGCCGGCGCGCCTTTCAGCATGGGCGCCGTCCGCGGCCGGCGGGATCGATCGTGGGGGGTGCGGGGGTGGCGGGCCCGATGGTCCGCGTCGCGGGGCTGGACAGTGCTGTCCTCCAGGTCGGATGGCAGAAGCGCTCCCTGACCGTTTCCCAGGAGGAACAGGAATCACAGCCGGACTCCGAAACCGGAAGCCGATCGCGGCGCGCCGCGCGACGGACGGTCCGAGCCGTCAGGCATGACCGGTCGATCGGTTCAGAGACGGGCGGGATCCGGTCGATATCGACGAGCTCGTCCGGATGCGGTGCCCATGGCTCATGCCCTCTGGCGGTGTGCGCCGCGCCTGGGACCGGCGTCCTGCCTCGTCGTGATGTCACGTCCCGGGCGGGAGAGGATCGTCGCCCCTCACCTGGCCGACCTCGTTCCGGCTACATTCCTGCCATCCCCCGCCGAACGTGACCGGAAAGGACCGTTCGGAACGATGACCGAAACGAGACCGTTGCGCGCCCTGCTCGCGGCGATCGCCCTGGTGCTGTGCGTGCTGGGGTCGGC
The DNA here is from genome assembly GCA_023425615.1 of Actinomycetes bacterium. Lineage (GTDB taxonomy): Bacteria > Actinomycetota > Actinomycetes > Streptosporangiales > Streptosporangiaceae > Actinocorallia. The sequence goes on along the minus strand of JAFACJ010001124.1, from coordinate 1,589 downwards.
TTCCCCGGCCCGGGCCGAGGACAGCGCGCTCTTCATCTTCAAGAACGTCGGCAGTGGCCAGTGCCTCGACCATTCCGACTGGGGCCGCGGTGAGGACCTGTACGTCTACGACTGCCATGAGAGGCTCAACCAGATCTGGGAGGTCCACTGCGTCAAGGTGGGCTGTCCCAGCAGCGCCTACCGGCTCAGCGACCAGGCGAGCGGGCTCTGCCTCCAGGACGTTCCCGAGGACATCCATCCGAAGTTCGCGCCCTGCTCCCCCTCATCGGCCTTGCAGCAGTGGGTGATCGGCCTCCGCCCGAACGACGGAGGCTGGGCGATCGCGAGTATCTCCACCGCCCGCTGTCTCGACCACTCCGACTGGGGCCAGGGTCTTGAGGCGATCGTCTTCCCCTGCCATTTCGGGCCGAACCAACTGTGGACCGTCAGCCAGCCGCATCCGGTGTAGGGGGACGGTGACGTATCCGTCGGCCGCTTCGGAGCGTTGGGGGCGGCGACCTCCCGGGCGGCGCCTTGGACGAGGACGCCGAAGTGGATGTGTTCCCAGTGGTCGGTGATGAGTGGCAGGAGGGTCCGCCCGCCGGTGGGAAGCGCCCACACGCGCAGGGTGCCGGTGCCTTCCTCGGTGGCGACGGTGTGAGTCACGGGTTCTCTTTCAAAGCCCGGGCCCGCTGGGCCTGCCGGACGGATGGGTCGAGCAGTGCGCAGTCGCCGCATTTGCCCGTGCCGGGGATGCGGTAGTACAGGCAGCAGGTGGTGCGGGTGAAGAACGGGCGACCGGGCACGGGCTGGGTGAAGTGGCCGGTGGAGCGCAAGTGCCCCAAGCCGAGCAGTGCCTCGCCCAGTGCCAGTGCGTCGGCGGCGTGCCGCGGCCGGTCGCGGGCCAGCGCACGGACGCCACCGGCCAGGGCGGAGGCGGCGTTGCCCCACAGCAGCCGAGGCGCGATCTTGACCTGGCTCAGGACCAGATCGGCCAGCGGCTCCAGCAGGCCGGAGACCGCGCGGTAGAGGGGCTCAGCCGCCTGGACCGGATCGATGACCGGCTCCCCTGAGGGGGCGGGAAGACGCAGGGGCAGCGGACCGCCGGGCGTGTCCTTCCACTCCAGGCGGTCGTCCGTCCAGTCCAGAAGCACCCCGTGGACGACCACGGCGCCCAGCACGGGCGACCAGAGGCGGGAGGCGAGTCCCAGATGCAGGATCGAGGCGGCCACACGGCGCTCCCCCGTGCCCAGCCGCTCGGCGGTGACGGCGACGCGGTCGGCGAAGGCGTCGGCGTCGGTCAGCAGGCGGCGGAGCGGGTGCCACGGGCCGGGCGGCGCGTCACCGGTGTAGAGGTGGAAGTAGCCGCTGATCTGCGAGACGTCCGCGATCGCCTCGTCCAGGACGGTCATGGGTCGTGCCTCTTTCCGAACGGCGAGGGCGCGGCCTCATCATCGCCGCCGACCGTCCCCGCTCGCCTCCGCGGGCCATCATGCCACGCGGACCACGCGAGATCGACGCCGGAAGGTCACGGCACCGGGTCAGCCGCCGGGGTGGGCTGGCGTGCGGCCGGCAGGGGGACGCTGCGCTACTCCTCCCCTACCGCAGGT
>JAFACJ010001048.1 GCA_023425615.1 Actinomycetes bacterium | reverse complement strand
GGCTGCTCCTCCTCGGGGAAGAGCACGCCGCAGTCGACGATCAGCAGCCGTCCCTCGTACTCGAACACGGCCATGTTGCGGCCGATCTCGCCGAGCCCGCCCAGCGCGACGATGCGCAGGCCGCCCGCGGGCAGCGCCGGGGGCGGGCTCAGCTCGGGATGCGGGTGACTCATCGGGCACCCTCGGTATGACTCACTCAGTGGCCTCCACTTTGATACCCCCCGTGATCAGATCTTCGCGCAACCGCGCGGTGAAGTCAGGTGCGGCGTCCACCAGGGGAGCGCGTACGGCTCCGCCCGGCTGGCCCAGCAGGCCCAGTGCCGCCTTGGTCGCGATGACCCCCTGTGTCCTGTTCATGATCGCGTCGACGACGGGGAGCAGCCGGCGGTGCACGGCCAGCGCTCCGGCGACGTCACCGGATCGATAGAGGTCAATCATCTCATGGAGGTCGGACCCGGCGACGTGCCCCACCACGCTGACGAATCCCGCGGCGCCCTGGGAGAGCCAGGCCAGGTTGAGGACGTCGTCCCCGGAGTAGAACGCCAGATCGGTGGCGGCCATCACCTGGGAGGAGGCGAACATGTCGCCCTTGGCGTCCTTGACCGCCAGGATCCGGGGGTGCTCGGCCAGCCGGAGCAGGGTGGGGGTCTGGATGGGGATGCCCGCCCGGCCGGGGATGTCATAGAGCATCACCGGAAGATCGGTGGAGTCGGCGATCGCCGTCATGTGGCGGTAGACGCCTTCCTGCGGCGGCTTGTTGTAGTAGGGGCAGACGACCAGCAGGCCGTGCGCGCCGACCCTCCGCGCCATCTCGGCCAGTTCGATGCTGTGCCGGGTGTCGTTGCTGCCGGCGCCGAACACGATGGACGCGCGGTCGCCCACTGCCTCCACGACGGCGCGCAGGACGCGCTCTTTCTCCGTGTCGGAGGTGGTGGGGGACTCCCCGGTGGTGCCATTGATCACCAGGCCGTCATGACGCTGCTCGTCCACCAGGTAGGTGGCCAGGCGGGCCGCTCCGTCGTAGTCGACCGAGCCGTCGGCGTGCATGGGGGTGACCATCGCGGTGAGCATCCGGCCGAACGGCGCGTCGGGTGTAGTGCTGGGTGCCATGCACCGAACCGTACCCGTCCGCGGGCGTTCCACGGGCGCGGGAGCCCCGCCGAACGTGCGAAGACGCCATTTTGATCCGCGCTCGGGGGTACGTGGATCAAAATGGCGTCACCCCCTCATCGTGGCAGGCAAATCCCGTGTTACGCGGTTTTCTGGGTTTCTTTCAGGAGACGGGCTTGGACCGTTCGGCCAGCCTGGCCCGCAGTTCCGCCAGATGCGGGGTCCTGACCAGGTCGTTGCCCCGCACGGCCCACCAGTGGCCGGACCCGCCCCGGCCGATCCGCCAGCCGGTGAACTCCTCGTTCAGTGCGGCAAGCGTCCGCCGTGCGTCCTCCATGGTCATCGTCCTCTCGCGTCGCGGGATCCTCTGAACCTCCGATGCTCACCCCGCCGCGGCGGTTCGGCAATACCCGGACGACCTGCGGAAACGGGAAAAAGGGAACGTGACAACGGGGGTGGCCGCGCGGCGTGATTCTGCTTACTTCCCGTGCACCCACCGTCACCGGGCAGGGGCGGGCCGGGGCGGTCAGCCGAGGGAGGTGTGTGCAGCCTGATCATCTCCACCGGCCGCTCCAGGGCCAGGGTGCGGCGTGCTCCGTCGGGCGCCCAGCCCACCGGCTCGAGGAAGGCGAGCAGGCCGGTGTCCTCGGTGAAGACCCAGGTGACGGCCGTCCGGAAGGAGTGCTCGCGCAGGAGGTCGGCGACCGCGGCCAGCAGCCGGCTGCCGTGGCCCTCGCGGACGCGCGAGGGGTCGACGGCCAGGGTGATCAGTTCGGCGTCCTCCTCGGGCAGCAGGTCGGGATCGGACGCCGGGGCGAACGCGGCGAAGCCCGTCACGATGCCGTCGGCGACCGCGACCAGGAGCCGGTGCCGCGGCGAGGGAGGGGCGGTGACGGCCTCGGCCCAGCGCTCCCGCCAGGGCGCGGCCGAGGCGGTCATCTCGGCGAGCGTCGCGGCCGGCATGAAGCCCCCGTACGCGGCCCGCCAGGCCCGGATCTGGATCTCGGCCACCGCGGCCGTGTCGCTGAGGGTCGCGTCCCTGACGCCGGCATCCGCCATGGCGGGTAACGCTACCGGGCTTCAGGAGGGCAGGGAGCGCAGGGCCGCCGCGAGCCTGCGGACGCCCTCGGCGAGGTCGTCGGCGGTGGGCGCGGCGTTGTAGCTGAGCCGCAGATGGGGGGCGGGCGCCTCGGCGGGGAAGTAGGGCCGCCCCGGACCCACGATCACGCCGTGCGCGCGTGCCGCGTCGGTGAGCGCCGTCTCGTCGGTGCCGTCGGGCAGCCGTACCCACAGGTGCATGCCCCCGGCGGGCAGGGAGGTGACCTCGACCTCGGGGAGATGGGCGGCCAGCGCCCGTGCCAGGGCGTCGCGGCGGGTGCGCAGTTCGGCCGAGACGGCCCTCAGATGGCGCGGCCAGGCCGGGGAGGTGATGAGTTCCAGCGCGGTCTCCTGCAGCGGCCTGGGCGGGTAGAAGGACTCCACGAGCTGGGAGGCGCGCAGGCGCTCGGCGACCGGGCCGCGCGCGGTGATCCCCGCGACGCGCAGGGACGGCGCGGTGGGCTTGGTCAGGGAGGCGAGGTGCACCACGGTGCCGTCGCGGTCGAGCGACGCCAGCGGGGGAGGCGGGGAGGCCAGGGCCAGGTACCGGGCGAAGTCGTCCTCGATGACGAAGGCGCCGGCGGCGCGTGCCGCCTCGATGACCAGGGGCCGCCGTTCGGGGGCGAGGACGGTGCCGGTCGGGTTGTGGAAGGAGGGCTGGCTGTAGAAGGCGCGGGCGCCGGTGCGGGCGAAGGCGGCGGCGAGCAGGTCGGGGCGCACCCCGTGCCCGTCCATGGGGACGGGCACCGGGTGCAGTCCCGCGGCGCGGGCCGCGCTGACCGCGCCCTGGTAGGTGGGGGACTCCACGAGCAGGGGCGAGCCGGGGGGCAGGAT
>JAFACJ010001026.1 GCA_023425615.1 Actinomycetes bacterium | reverse complement strand
CTCGAGGTCGAGCTGCTCGGTGTCGATGACGCCGGCCTGGTCGATGACCTCGATCCGTTCGGGGAACAGGGGCGGGGCGTCGCCTTTGCGGCGGAAGGGCACCACAGTGTGCAGCTCGGCACGGACGTTCTGCCGGGCATCGGCCATGATGGGGTCCTCTCGTGATGCGGGAGAGCCGGGCCGGGGAGATCTTTGGACGGAGCACCCCGGCCCGGGGCTTACGGGTTACCGGTAGGGGGCGGAGCAGGGGCCGCACAGCCAGTCGTCGTCGTTGCGGACGGTGGCCGGGGCGTCGTAGCAGGACACGCACGGCTGGCCGCCCCGGTACATGTGCTCGATCAGCGCTTCCTGCCGCTTGCGTGCGGCCTTCAGGCTGGCGGCCAGGGCCGCTTCGTGTTCACGCTGGGCGGGGGTCTTGTCCACGGTTGGGCTCCTCTTGGGCGGTCTTCAGCGGCGGTGTGAGGGGCGGGCGGGGTCGAGGCGGACTTCGACTTCCAGCAGCACGAGCACGAGGGCCGACAGGATCCCGACGGCCACCAGGAACACCAGGACCGTGACCAGGGCGCTGTTCGCCAGGTGGGTGACGGCGTGGCCGCACCAGTCCCACAGCAGGGTGAGCAGCCCGGCCGTGAAGAACGGCAGCGCGGCGAGCAGGGCCGTCATGACGCCTCCTCGGCGACGCGCAGGACGCCGACGATCTGCGTGAGGGCGTCGTGGAGTGCCACGGCCTGGGCGGGGCTGAACTTGTGGATCAGGGCGATCCCGCGGGCAGCGCCTCGGGCTTCGTCGATGACGAGTGCGGGGCCGCCCTGGTCGTCCTGGCCGACCAGCAGGCAGATCCCTTCACGCGAGGTGAGGGCATCGACGTAGACGGCCATGCCCTCGCACGCGGCCTCTTCGTCGTGGTCGCGGTTGCACCATGCGGTGTGGTTCACGGCGTCTCCTCCGCTCCGTGGCAGCAGCCGCACGCCCCGGCGAAGCAGACGAGTTCGGCCAGGGCGTCACGCAGTTCGGCGGCCTGCTCGGGGGTGAACTGGTGGATGGGGGTGAGGAAGACGACGTCGCTACGGCCGTCGGGGCGGATCTCCTCGACGTCGATGAGCGGCCGGTCGCCGTCCTGGCGGCGGAGGCTGACGCGCAGCCCGCCCGCCGCGGTGATGGCCTCGACGGTGTAGTGGTCGCTCTCGCACGGCTGCCCGTCGTCATGGAGCTGGGCACACCAAGGCGCGCACACGGGGCCGCTCATGAGCGCTTGGCCTTGTCGGCGTAGTCGGTGTAGCTGGTGTGCGAGGGGTGACCGGGGCAGCCGGAGTCGCGCCAGCAGTCGCACTTGCGGGCGATGCAGCGCAGTTCGGCCAGCACGTCGGAGAAGTCGTTGGCGGCGGCCAGGGTGAACGCCAGGGCGAACGGCGCGGCGGGGCCGGGGTTGTTCTCCAGGACGACGCGCGGCTCCCCGCCGCCGGCCTGGAGGATGCGGATGAAGAAGCTCTGGCCGATCGCCTCGACGTCGAACGCGAACGACTCGTGCGGTTCGCCCGCCGTGTGCTGGCGGGTGCACCAGTGGGGGTGCGGGTCGGTGGGGGTGTTCATCGGTCCTCCGTTCAGACGCCGGCGGGCTCGAGGTCGGGGGCGGCCGGTTCCAGGGCCGGGACGGACTCGGCGACGACCGGGATCTCCTCGCCGGGGCCTCCCGCTTCGCCGTCCGGGGCGGCATCGATGAGGCCGAGTTCGACCTTCACCGCGTGCTGCACATCGGACGCCTCCCGCTTGGACACCCCGAACCGCTCCCGCAACGCCTGCTGGGAGAGCGGCTTGGGCCCGTGCTGGAGGCTGTAGCGGTAGGCGGCGACCGCCGCGGCGTACGCCGAAGCGGGAGGCTCGGCAACGGGCGGGGCGTCCTCGGCGCCCTCTCCCGGCTCGTCGTCGGCCGGGATCGCCTCGAGAGCTTGCAGCGGGAGGGCGTCCGGGACGGCCGGGATGGGCGCCGCCTCGCCCGGGACGGTGACCGGTCCTTCGTCTGACCAGCGGCGACGCCCCACCAGCACCAGCAGGTGCGAGCCGAGAAAGATGCTGGAGACGACGAGCGAGGCGACGACCGCGACCACGAGCGGGTGCGGTACGTGGCGCGTCCCGGTGCCGGGGTCGAGCTGGAACTGGCCGAGCCCGTGCAGGAAGTTGATGAGCAGGGAGGCGGTCGTGTAGCCGCCGATGATCCCCAGGCAGTAGCGGCGCGCCCCGGTCTGGTTGCGCAGCACCACCGAGGCCAGCAGCGCGGCGACGATCAGGCCGTCGACCGCGAACGGGTAGGCGGACGCCGCGGACGGTGCGAAGTGGATGGACAAGGCGGCGTCTCGCAGTGCTCCCCATGAGCCCCAGAACGCGACCCCCACGATCCCCACGACGACGGCGATCAAGGGCACTTCCAGGAGCCACCGGGCGACGGCGGGACGGCTCGGTTCGGACGTGGACACAGGTTCGATCTCCAGTTCGCTCAGGGTCGGATGGGGGTTCAGGACTGGTCGCCGTCGGGGCGGACGGCCTCGGACCACGACAGGCCGGCCTTCATGCGGGCGTGGGCCTGCTCGCTGGTCACGTAGCCGACCGCGGGGTGTTCGGCGAGGCGGTCGCGCAGGTAGGCCACCCGCCACGCCTGGTCCTGGCCGTCGCGCAGGAAGCCCTGCAGGAACACCACGACGTGGCGGATCCGGTCGGCCAGCACCTCGTTGCGGGCGGCGTCCCCGCCGGCCGTGGCGGCGTGTGGGATCGCCAGGGCCTCCAGGACGGCTTCGAGGGCGGCGCGGTCGCTGTTCACCGCGCCGCCCCCCTCGCGGTCGCCAGCACCCGGCCGAGCGCGGCGTGCAGCAGCTCGGCCTCGGCCAGCGTCATCTCGGCCTCGGTCCCGGCCTCACCCGGGCCCGACAGCAGGACGAGCGGCTCGTCCTCGCCCGCCTTCTGCAGCAGGGACAGGTCCATGTACCCCACGGACTCCTCGTCCTGGTGGCGCGAGAGCTCCACGGCCTCGCCCGTGCTGAGGTGGTTGACGTCCAGGCAGGGGATGGGGTGGGACAGTCTCTGGTCGCACCAGGACGGGCAGTGCGCCGTCTCGGCGACCGCCCGCTCCGGGTCGGCCAGGGCGCGGGCGAGCCGCTGGGAGTCGTGCACCGTCAGCGGCTCCTCATCGAGCACCGACACCGACACGGCGACCTCGGTGCCGGGCCACTGCGTGAGGTCGACCGCGATGTTCCCGAACCGCCGGGAACCGGTGTGGTGGAGGTCCGGGCCGCTGGAGGCGTGGCCCTTGCCGTTGCACCACGGCGGGCACGGGCCGCTCTCGGCGTCGGTGACGGCCTGCTCGGCGGTGCGGGCGGCCCGCACGGCCAGCGTGCGGGAGGTGAGTGCGTAGCTGAGGGCCTGCCGCAAACCGTCGTCCCACTGCGCCCCGGCGGAGACGACGGCCAGGACGTCACTCGCCCCCGCACCGTCGAGGCGGGCGATCCGGGCCTCGATCGCGTCGGCGGACAGGCCGCGGCGGTCGGTGGCGGACGGCAGCCCCCCGGTCTGCTCGGCCGCGGCGGCGACCTCGGCGATCCGGTCCGCGTGCGCCGCAAGGCGGGCACGGCAGTCCGGGCACGTCACGTCCTCGTCGCGGACCGCCGCCGGG
>JAFACJ010001003.1 GCA_023425615.1 Actinomycetes bacterium | reverse complement strand
CGAACTGGAGACCGACTACGCCTGGGGCTGCGCGGCGCAGCTCTTCCACCGCCACGCCGAGGCCGCGGGCATCGCCTCGCTCCTGTCCCCCTCGCCCGACGGCGGGCAGGCCGAGGGCGGCGGTGAGTACCGCACCATCCTGTCCCTGTACCGGCTGGCCGGCGACCTCGCCGCGCGTGACCCGCTCCTCATCGTGCTGGACGACCTGCACTGGGCGGACACGCCGTCCGCCCAGTTCCTCGCCTTCCTCGCCGCCCGCCTGGAGGCGATGCGGGCCGTGCTCGTCATCGGCCTGCGGCCCGGACACGAACGCGTCGAACGCTTCACCACCGCCATCGCGGGCCTGCCCCACTCCACCACCCGGGTGCTGCGCCCGCTGAGCAGGGACGGCTGCGCCGCGCTGCTGTCGGGCGTCATCGACGCCACCTCATCCCGCCGCCTGGTCGACCAGTGCCTGGCCCTGACCCGCGGCAACCCGTTCCTGCTGCGCGAGCTGGCCCTCCAGCTCGCCGAGGCCGGTGACGACGCCATGCAGGTCCTGTCGGAGGGCTCGCCCAGCCTCGGCCGGTTCATCGACCGGCAGCTGCGCCACCTGCCGCCCGTCTGCCTCGACACCGCGCGCGTGCTGGCGGTCCTGGGCGACGGGGCCGGCACCGACTGGCTGGCCAAGGTCGCGCTGGTCACGCCGAAGGAGGCGCTGGACGCCCTGTCCCCGCTGGTCTCCGCCCAGCTCGTCGACTGCGAGGGCGTCCCGCTGCGCTTCTCCTTCGCCCACCCCATGCTGCGCGCCGCCCTCTACGACGCGACGCCCACCGCGCTGCGCACCGAACTCCACCTGCGCGCCGCGTACACCGCCGTCGCCGCGCACGATCCGCTGCGCGCGGCGACCCACCTCCTGCGGGTGCCGCCCGGCCTCGACGACCGCGATCCGGTGCCGGTGCTCAACGAGGCGGTCGAGCTCAGCCTGGCGCGCGGCGCGGTCACCAGCGCCGTCACCTTCCTGCGCCGGATGCTGGAGGAGGACCTCGGGGACGGGCGGACCGCGACGCTGGCACGGCTCGGCATGGCCGAGGCGCTGGTCGACACCGGGCGTGCCCTGGAGACCTTCTCGCAGGTGCTGGCCAGGGAGCCCGACCCCGAGGCGCGCGCCCGCGTCTCCTACGGGGTGGCCAGCACCCTCTGGCTGACCAGCAGGCCGCGCGACGCCGCCCGCGTCTGCCAGGCGTCACTCGAACGCGACAGCGCGATGTCAGACGACAGCCGGTACTTCCTCCAGGCGTGCTCCGCCATGGTCGCCTACGGGACGCGTTACGGCTCCGACCTCGTCGCCTCGCTCGACGCCTACCGGGAGCAGGAGCCCGGCGACTCCCCCGGCCGCATCGCCCTGGACGCCGGCCTCGCGCTCCACGACATGTTCCAGAACCGGCGGGAGTCGGCCGAGCGGCGTGCCCTGCGCGCCGTCACGGGCGACCGCCTGATCGGCCACCCCCTGGCCGAGCCGATGATGACGTGCGCCTGGTACACGCTGGTGCCCTGCGACTCCCCGGCGCTGCTGCCCTCGGTGGAGGCGATGCTCACCCACAGCCGCCGCGCGGGCTCGCTCCGCGGGATGGCGCCCTCGCTGCTCTACCGCGCGGAGTACATGTACGCGGGCGGCCATCTGGCCGAGGCACTCGACGACGCGCAGCAGGCACTGGAGGTAGGCCAGTACGTCACCATCGGGCTCTCGGAGACGTTCCTGGCGAACGTGCTGCTCAAGGCCCTGGTCGCCGTCGGGGACCTGGACCGGGCCACCGGGCTCCTGAAGTACGTCAAGGCCACCCACGCCTCGGGTGTCACCACGGCCCTCTACGCCCAGGGCGAGATCGCGCTGCTCCTGGCGCTGGGCGAGACCAGGCAGGCGTTCGAACGGGCGCTGGCCAACCGCGACGAATGCCGTGTCGCGCCGCTGGCCAACCCGCTGTCCCTGGACTGGCGCGGGCCGCTCGTGCAATGCCTCGGCCTGCTCGGGCGGGCCGAGGAGGCGCGGGAGGTCGCCGCGGAGCTGCTGGACGCCGCCGACGTCTGGGGCACCCCGCGCGCCGTGGGGCGGGCGCTGCGGTACGCGGCGTCCGTCGAGCCCTCGGCGCGCAGGCTGGAGCTGCTCGCCGAGTCCGTCCGGCTGCTGGAGCGCACCCAGGCCCAGCTCGAACGGGTGGAGTCCCTGCACGCGTTCGGGCTGGCACTCGCCGACGCCGGACGTCTGGAGGAGGCGCGGGTCAGGCTGGGCACCGCGCTGGAACTGGCGTCGCTCTGCGGTGCCCGTCCGCTGCGCGACTCCGCCGAGGCCGAGCTCCGGCGGCTGGGCGGTGGCATGCCGCCCCCGGGCCTGCCGGGGACGGCGGGCCTCAGCCCGACCGAGACGAAGGTCGCCGAGCTGTCGGAGTCGGGCCTGTCCGAACGGGAGATCGCCGAGGAGCTCCATCTGACGGTCGGCGCCGTGCGGCGGCGGCTGGCGTCCGCCGCGCGCAAGGGCTCACGGCACGCCGCGGACCGCTAGCTACTCCAGGCCGAGGACGTCGAGGCCGATCAGCGGCAGGCCCACGTAGTTCTCGGCCAGCGAGGTCGCCGCCGCGGTCGAGGACGCGGCGTAGTGGAGCTGGGCGAGCTGGAGCCGGTGCTCGAACGGGTCCTGGCCCGGGGCGCGGTGCAGCATCGACGTCATCGTGTACGAGAAGTGCTCGGCCCGCCAGATGCGGCGCAGCGCCGTCTCGGAGTAGGAGTCCAGCAGGCTGTCGTCGCGGTCGCGGTGGCGGCGGGTGAGTGCCGCCGCCAGCAGGGTGACGTCGGCGACGGCGAGGTTCAGGCCCTTGGCCCCGGTCGGGGGGACGATGTGGGCGGCGTCCCCGGCCAGGAACAGGTTGCCGTGGCGCATCGGCTCGGCGACGAAGCTGCGCATCGGGGTGATGCTCTTCTCCGTGATGGGGCCGGTCTCCAGCTTCCAGTCGGCGTCGATCGTGAACCGGATGGCCAGTTCCTCCCAGATCCGCTCGTCGTGCCACTCTACGAGGTCGGCGTCCGGGTCCACCTGCACGTACAGGCGGCTGACCTGCGGGGAGCGCATGCTGTGCAGCGCGAAGCCGTTCTCGTGGTGGGCGTAGATGAGCTCGTCGCAGGACGGCGCGACGTCGGCGAGGACACCGAGCCACGCGAAGGGGTAGGCGCGCTCGAAGGTGCGCAGCGACGCGGCCGGTACCGACCTGCGGCCGATGCCGTGGAAGCCGTCGCAGGCCACGACGGTGTCGCAGGTCAGGGTGTGCTCGGCGCCCTCGTGCCGGTAGCGGACGGACGGGGCGTCGGTGCCGAGCCCGGACAGTTCCAGCGCCTCGGCCTCGAACAGCAGCGGCAGCCCCGCCTCCAGGCGCAGCGCGATGAGGTCCTTGACGACCTCGGTCTGCGCGTAGACCATCACGGACCGCCCGCCGGTCAGGGAGGGGAAGTCGATGCGGTGCGCCTGGCGGTCGAAGCGCAGCTCGATGCCGTCGTGGCGCAGGCCCACCCGGTCCATGCGCTCTCCGGCGCCGCAGGCGCGCAGCACGTCGACGGTCGCCTGCTCCAGGATGCCGGCGCGCTGGCGGCGCTCGACGTAGGCGCGGTCGCGGCTCTCCAGGATGACGGTGTCGATGCCCTGCCGGTGCAGCAGGTGGCCGAGCAGCAGTCCGGCGGGGCCCGCGCCGATGATGGCCACCCGGGTGCGGTTCTGGACGGACATGCGGATGTCTCCTAGGGGTGTTCGGGTGCCTCGTCCAGCACCCGCTGGGCGATGGCGAAGGCGGAGTTGGCGGCGGGCACTCCGCAGTAGACGGCGGACTGGAGGAGGACCTCCTTGATCTCCTCGCGGGTCAGCCCGTTGGTGAGGGCGGCGCGGACGTGCATCGCCAGCTCCTCGTGGTGGCCGCGGGCGATGAGCGCCGTCAGGGTGATGCAGCTGCGGGTGCGCCGGTCGAGGCCGGGGCGGGTCCAGATCTCGCCCCAGGCGTACCGGGTGATGAAGTCCTGGAAGTCGGCGGTGAAGTCGGTGGTGCGGGCGATGGACCGGTCGACGTGGGCGTCGCCGAGCACGGCGCGGCGCACCTTCATGCCGCGGCCGTGGCGGTCGTCGTCGGAGGCGGTGCCCAGATGGGCCAGCAGCGCGGCGGTGACGGCCTCGGGCCGGTCGACGAGTGCCAGGTGGGAGGCGTGCGGCACCTCCACGAGGGTGGCGCCGTCGATGCCTCCGGCCAGCTCGCGGCCGTGCGGGGGCGGGGTGGCCGGGTCCTCGCGGCCCGCCACGATCAGGGTGGGCGCGCCGATCGAGGGCAGCGCCCGGCGCACGTCGTAGGAGGACAACGCCTCGCAGCAGGCGGCGTAGCCCTCGGCGGTGACGGAGGCCAGCTCCTCCAGCAGGGTCTCCCCGAGTGTGCCGGGGGCGGGCGGCGCCGCGAACCAGCGGGCCCGCGAGCCGTCGGCCAGCGCGGCCGTGCCCTGGGCGCGGACGGTGGCGGCGCGCTCCAGCCAGCCGGACGGCTCGCCGAACCGCGCCGAGGAGCAGATCATCGCCAGTGACGCCACCCGGGCCGGCTCGTCGACGGCCAGGCGCGCGCCGATCGCGCCGCCGAGTGACACCCCGGCGTAGTGGAAGCGGTGCCAGCCCTGCCGGTCCGCCAGTTCCAGGACCAGCGCGGCCAGCGCGGACACCGAGGAGGCGCCAGGAGGCACCGGCGAGCCGCCGTGGCCCGGCAGGTCGAACCGCAGCACCCGGTGGGTGCGGGTGAGCGCGCCGAGTTGGTGCTCCCACAGCCTGGTCGAGGTGCCCAGGGACGGTCCGAGGATGAGCGGCGTGCCGTTCTCCGGCCCGTCGATCCGGTGGTGGAGCGGCATCAGTCCGCCTCTCTGGTCAGGGCGGCGTCCGTCAGGGCGGGGGCGGCGCCGAGGTAGGTGGCGGGGTCGGTGTCGACCGTCTCATCGAGCGCCTCGCCCAGTGCGATCCCCTCGGTCGCCGACCGGCGCGAGGCGTCCTCCAGGACCCGGCGGGCGCGGGCGCGGCCGAGCCGTTCGGCCAGTTCGACGCCGGCGCGCTCGGAGATGATCAGGCCGCGGGTGGCGTCGAGGTC
>JAFACJ010000941.1 GCA_023425615.1 Actinomycetes bacterium | reverse complement strand
GTCCCACTCCTGGGTGGCCACGCCCTCGTCGTCGAAGCCGATGGTCGCCAGGCCGTGCTCGGCGGTGCGGTCGCCGGTGACGTGCAGGGCGGGCGAGCCGTACTGGAGCCTGCCGAGCTTGTCGGGGGTGGCGAAGGACGTGCCGGCGTAGGCGGCCTCGTAGCCCAGCGCCCGGTCCAGCTCGGTGGCGTGCCCGATGGACTCGTGGATGGTCAGCCACAGGTTCGAGGGGTCGACGACCACGTCGTAGGAGCCGGGCTCCACCGACGGGGCGGCGAGCTTCTCCTCCAGCAGCGCCGGGACGGTGGCGAGCTCGGTGTCGAAGTCCCAGCCGGTGCCGGTGAGGTACTCCCAGCCGCGCCCGGCGGGCGGGGCCAGGGTGCGCATGGTGTCGAACACGCCGTCGCCGATCCGGACGGCGGTGAGCTGCGGGTGCACCCTGACGCGCTGCTGGGTGGTGACCGTCCCCTCCAGCGAGGCGAAGAACTTGTTCTCCTTGACCTGGAGCAGCGAGGCGTCCACATGGTCGACGCCCGCCGCCAGCAGCCGCTTGGACCAGGCGGACAGCAGCTCGGTCTTCTCCGAGACCGGCACGGTGAACGGGTCGATCTCATAGGAGGAGACCCAGACCTGTTCGCCGTGGGAGGGCTCGGCCGCCAGTTCCACGGGTTCGCGGTTGACGGCCCTGGCCACCCGCGCCACCGCGACCGCCTGCTCGGCCAGCGCGGCGGCGGCCTCGGCGGTCAGGTCGATGCCGGAGGCGAAACCCCAGGTGCCGTCCTTGACGACCCGCACCGACAGGCCGATGTCGTCGGTGTCCAGCGCCCTCTCCGGGGCGCCGTCCTTGAGCCGGAGGGACTGGCTGCGGATGCGCTCCAGCCGGAAGTCGGCGTGGGCGGCGCCCAGTTCCCGGGCGCGGGTGAGCGCGGCGTCGGCGAGCGCGCGCAGGGGGAGCGCGGTGAAAGCGGGATCGATTTCATGCACGGATTCGAACCTATCGGGTCGCGGGGCCGCGGCGGCCCCCCTGGCCGACCCCTGACGCGGAGGTCGGCCTTCCGGACAAGAACGGACGCCGGAACTTGTCGATCTCGGCACCCGACAGGGGGCCGCGGTGCCGGTACTCTCGTGGCGCACTGTGACGTTGGCTACCCATTCACGACGGAGGTTCGGCGCATGACGCGCTCAGTCCTGGTCACCGGCGGCAACCGCGGCATCGGGCTCGCGATCGCCCGGGAACTGCAGGCCGCGGGGGATGCCGTGGCCGTCACCTACCGGTCGGGCGAGCCGCCGGAGGGCTTCTTCGCGGTGAAGTGCGACGTGACGAACTGGGAGGACGTCGACGCGGCGTTCGGCAAGATCGAGGCCGAGCAGGGCCCGGTCGAGGTCGTCGTCGCCAACGCGGGCGTCACCAAGGACACGCTGCTGGCGCTGATGAGCGAGGACTCCTTCACCTCGGTGCTCGACACCAACCTCACCGGTTCCTTCCGGGTGGCCAAGCGCGCGGTGAAGGGCATGATGAAGCTGCGCCGCGGCAGGATGATCTTCATCTCCTCGGTGGTCGGCCTCGCCGGCTCCGGCGGGCAGGCCAACTACGCGGCGTCCAAGGCGGGCATGGTGGGCATGGCCCGCTCCCTGGCCAGGGAGCTGGGCTCGCGCAACATCACCGCCAACGTGGTGGCCCCCGGCTTCGTGAAGACCGACATGACCGCGGTGCTCGACGACAAGCTGCAGGAAACGATCAAGCAGAACATCCCGCTGAAGCGGCAGGCCGAGCCCGAGGAGATCGCCAAGGTCGTGCGGTTCCTCGCGAGCGAGGACGCCTCCTACATCACCGGGGCCGTGATCCCGGTGGACGGCGGACTGGGAATGGGGCACTAGAGCATGGGCATCCTCGAAGGCAAGAACATCCTGGTGACGGGCGTCCTGACCGACGCCTCGATCGCCTTCCACGTGGCGCGCATCGCGCAGGAGGAGGGCGCGAACGTCATCCTCACCGCGTTCCCCCGGCCGACCCTGACGGCGCGCATCGCCAAGAAGCTGCCGAGCGGCCCGGACGACCCGCCGCCGGTCATCGAACTGGACGTCACCAACACCGAGCACCTGGGCGGCCTGGAGGCGAAGGTACGCGACCTGGGCTGGGACCGGATCGACGGCGTCGTGCACTCCATCGCCTTCGCGCCGCAGGACGCGCTCGGCGGCAACTTCCTGGACACCCAGTGGGAGGACGTGGCGACGGCCGTCCAGATCTCGGCGTACTCGCTGAAGTCGCTGACGATGGCGTGCCTGCCGCTGATGAAGGGCGGCGGCTCGGTCGTCGGCCTGACGTTCGACGCGCGCGCCGCGTGGCCGGTCTACGACTGGATGGGCGTGGCCAAGGCCGGCCTGGAGTCCGCCAACCGCTACCTGGCCCGCTACCTGGGCAAGGAGGGCCTGCGCTTCAACCTGGTGGCGGCGGGCCCGATCAAGACGATGGCCGCCAAGAGCATCCCCGGCTTCGACGGCATCACCGACGGCTGGGACAAGTCGGCTCCGCTGGGCTGGGACATCACCGACGTG
>JAFACJ010000918.1 GCA_023425615.1 Actinomycetes bacterium | reverse complement strand
CGCCGGAGGGTGCCCGGCGCGCGCCACATGGTGCCGGGGCAGGGCCGAGGCCAGCAGTTCGGCCAGGTGCACGCCCTCGTGGCCGCCGTTGGGCAGCTCGTGGATCTGGGTGCGGCAGCTGAACCCGTCGGCCAGCACCACCGTCTCGGCGTCGGCCTCGCGCAGCCGCGGCATCAGCACCCGTTCCGCGCAGTCCTCGCTGACCTTCAGATGGCCGCGTTCGAATCCGAAGTTCCCGGCCAGCCCGCAGCAGCCCGCCTCCAGCCGCTCCACCCTGACCCCGGCGTCGGCCAGGAGCGCCTGGTCGGCTCTCCAGCCCATGACCGCGTGATGGTGGCAGTGCACCTGCGCCAGCGCCTCTGCCGCGCCGGGCGGCACCGCGGGCGGCCGATAGCCGGGGCTGTGCGCCGTCAGCAGTTCGGCCAGTGTGACGGTCTGCTCGCGGAGCCTGCGCACGTCGTGGTCGCCGGGGAACAGCTCGGCGGCGTCGGCGCGGAAGACGGCCGTGCAGCTCGGTTCGAGCCCGACGACCAGGTCGCCTTCGTGCAGATGCCCGGCCAGTGCCTGCACCGTGCGGCCCAGTACCCGTTTGGCGGTGGCGAGCTGGCCCGTGGAGATCCAGGTCAGGCCGCAGCACAGCGACCCCTCCGGCAGCTCGACCCGCCACCCGGCCTCTTCCATCACCTCCACGGCCGCCTTGCCGACGTTCGGGTGGAAGCAGTCGGTGAACGTGTCGGGCCACAGCACGACGGTGCCGCGTTCCCCGTCGCCGTGCGGGCCCCGGCGTGCGTACCAGCGGCGGAGCGTCTCGCCGGCGAACAGGGGAAGCTCCCGGTTCTCGACCCCGGCCACCGCCGTCGCCAGCCGGGACAGCGGCGGCGTGTGGGTGAGGGTGTTGACGAGGGGGCCGAGCCGTGCGGCGCCGATGAGCCGTGCCGCCACCGGCAGCCAGCCCATCGACAGGTCCGAGCGCGGCCTGCGCCACTGGCGGCCCCGGTAGTGGTGGGCGAGGAACTCCGCCTTGTACGTGGCCATGTCCACGTTGGCGGGGCAGTCGGTCTTGCAGCCCTTGCAGGCCAGGCACAGGTCCAGGGCGTCCTTCACGGCCCGGGAGCGCCAGCCGTCGGTGACCGCGCTGTCCCCGTGCCCGTCGAGCATCTCGAACAGCAGCCGGGCACGGCCCCGGGTGGAGTGCTCCTCCTCCCGCGTCACCTGGTAGGACGGGCACATCACCGAGTCCTTGGCGTTGGTGTGCTGACGGCACTTGCCGACCCCCACGCAGCGGTTGGCGGCCTCGGCGAACGAGCCGCCGTCATGCGGGTAGCGGAAGTACAGGTCCTGCGGGTCCTTCGGCTCCCAGGACGCGCCGAGGCGCAGGTGCTCGTCCAGTCCGGCGGGGTCGACGACCTTGCCGGGGTTCATCCGCCCGCGAGGGTCGAAGAGCGCCTTGACCTCGCCGAACGCCTCCATCACCTCCGGCCCGAACATCTTGGGCAGCAGTTCGCCGCGGCTCTGCCCGTCGCCGTGCTCGCCGGAGAACGAGCCGCCGAACTCCACGACGAGGTCGGCGGCGCGGTACATGAACCGGCGGTATGCGGCGACGCCTTCGGCCGTGTAGAGGTCGAACGGGATCCGGGTGTGGACGCAGCCCTGCCCGAAGTGCCCGTACAGACTCGGGCCGGTGTCGCTGGCGTAGCCGAACTCCTCGTACAGTTTCTGGAGTCTGCGCAGGTAGTCGCCGAGTTTCTCGGGTGCGACCGCCGAGTCCTCCCAGCCTTCGAAGGTGTCGGGCCGTCCCGGGACGTGGGCGGTGGCGGCGAGCCCGCTCTCGCGGACGTGCCACAGTTCGTCCTCACGTGCGGGGTCGTCGAGGAAGGCGACGCCGGGCGAGAACTCGGTGTCATGAAGGGCATTGATGAGGTCGTGGCCCCGCGCCTCCGCCTCCTCGACGGTCTCGCCGCCGAACTGCACCATCAGGAAGGCGTGCCCTTGGGGGAGTTCGGCCAGCGCCTCGGGGTTGAGGTGTTTGACCTGCTCGTCGCGGATGAGCTTGGAGTCGAGGCCCTCCAGTGCGATCGGCTGGTGCGGCAGGATCGACGGGACGGCGTCCGCGGCCCTGGCGATGTCGGGGAAGCCGAGCACCACCAGGGAGCGTTCCCTGACGACGGGCACCAGTTCGAGTTCGGCGCGCAGCACCGTGACGAGGGTGGATTCGCTGCCCACCAGGAACCCGGCGACGTCGAACCCGTACTCGGGGAGCAGGGAGTCGAGGTTGTAGCCCGAGACGCGGCGCGGGATGTCGGGGTAGCGGCGGCGGATCTCTCCGGCGTAGGTGTCACGCAGCCGGCGCAGGCTGCGGTAGACGGCGGCCTGCGGGTCTCCGCGCCGTTCGATCCGCGCGTACTCCTCGTCGGTGGTCTCCCCGCACCAGAACCGGGTGCCGTCGTAGAGCTGGACCTCCAGGCGCGAGATGTTGTCGACGACCTTGCCGGTGCGCTGCGCCGTCGCGCCGCACGAGTTGTTGCCGATCATCCCGCCGATCGTGCAGTTCATGTGCGTCGCCGGTTCGGGCCCGAAGCGCAGTCCGGTGTGCGCGAGCCGGCGGTTCAGGGTGTCCAGCACGATGCCGGGCTGGACCACGCACAGGCGTGCCTCGGCGTCGACGGACTCCAGCCGTGTGCAGTACTTCGACCAGTCGATCACCACGGCGGTGTTGGTGCACTGGCCCGCCAGGCTGGTGCCGCCGCCGCGGGAGAGCACCGGTGCCCCGTGGTCGCGGGCGACGAGGACGGCCTCGGCCGCGGCCTCGGGGGTGCGCGGCACCACGACGCCGATCGGCACCTGCCGGAAGTTGGAGGCGTCGGTGGAGTACGCGGCGCGGGTGCCGGGGTCGAAGCGGACTTCCCCGTCGATGCGCTCCAGTAGCGCCTTGCGCAGGCGCTCCACGTCGGACGCGGGGACGGTGCGGGTCCGTGTCCCGGTACGTGACGGTTCCACGGCGACCATCGGCGTCCTCCTTACGGTGTGGCGGGATGAACGGTCCCCCCTCCCCTATCCGCCAGGTTCATCCTGATATCAGGGAAATAAGCAATGTTTGCCCCAATCATCCGTTTATGGGGTGAATATAAGATTTCCCGGAGAGACCGGGGGCATGGGACACCCCATGGGACGAATCGCTTCTGAAGACCTGGTGGAACGGCTGATCGACTGGGGTGTCGACACCGTCTTCGGACTGCCCGGAGACGGCATCAACGGCATCATGGAGGGGCTGCGCCGCCACCAGGACCGCATCAGATTCCTGCTCGTGCGGCACGAGGAGGCAGCCGCGTTCATGGCGACCGCCCACGCCAAGGCCACCGGGCGGCTCGGCGTCTGCCTCGCCACCTCCGGGCCCGGCGCCATCCACCTCCTCAACGGGCTTTATGACGCCAAACTCGACCACATGCCCGTGCTCGCGCTCACCGGCATGCAGGAGACGTCCGTGCTCGGCACCGGCTACCAGCAGGAGGTCCATCTGGAGCACCTCTACGCCGACCTCACCGAGTACAACCTCATCGTCGACAACCCCGTCCAGCTTCCGGGCGTCGTCGACATCGCCATCCGCACCGCGCTCGCCCGCCGCGGCGTGGCGCATCTGAGCATGCCCAACGACGTCCAGGTCGCCGACGCCTCCGCCGATCCCTGGCAGCATGTGGCGCCCGCCCGGCCCCCGGCCACCGCGCCGATCTACCTGTCCCCGCCCGGGATCCCGCGCGAGGAGGACCTCCAGCACGCCGCGCGGGTCCTGAACGAGGGGCGCAAGGTGGCGATACTGGCCGGGGCCGGCGCGCTGCACGCCCGCGCCGAGGTGCTCGCCGTCGCCGACGCGCTGGGCGCACCCGTCATCAAGACGCTCTCCGGCAAGGCCGTCATCCCCGACGACTCGCCGTTCGCGGTCGGCGGGATCGGGCTGCTGGGCACCCGCCCCGGCGAGGAACTCGTCGAGGACTGCGACACCCTGTTCATGGTCGGCACCAACTTCCCCTACACCAAGCACCTGCCCGAGCCCGGCAAGGCGCGCGTCGTCCAGTTGGAGGCCGACCCCACCAGGGCCGGTACCCGCACCCCCACCGAGGTGCCCATGGTCGGCGACGCCAAGGAGGGGCTGCGGGCGCTGCTGCCGCTGCTCCAGCACCGGGAGGACCGCTCCCACCTGGCGAAGTACCAGGACAAGATGAACACCTGGCGGGGCAAGATGGCGGACCTGGAGGACGTGGGACGCGACCCCATCGCCCCCCAGTACGTCGTCGGCGTCATCGACGAGCTCGCCTCCGACGACGCGATCCTCACCTGCGACAGCGGCACGATCGCCACCTGGGCGGCACGGCACTGGACCATCCGCGACGGACGCGGCTTCTACCTGTCGGGGAACCTCGCCACCATGGCGCCCGGCCTGCCGTACGCCATCTCCATGCAGCACGCCTTCCCCGGCCGGCAGGTCATCGCCTACGTCGGCGACGGTGGTTTCTCCATGCTCATGGCCGAATTCATCACCGCCGTCCACAACCGCCTGCCGATCAAGGTGGTCATCAACAACAACAACGCGCTCGGCCAGATCCTGTGGGAGCAGATGGTGCTCGGCTACCCCGAGCACGGGGTGCGGTACTCCGAGCACCCGATCGCCGACTTCTCCGCCTGGGCGCGCTCCTGCGGCGGCTTCGGCGCCAAGGTCACCAAGGCCAAGGACGTGCGGCAGACGCTCGTCCAGGCGCTGATGCACGACGGGCCCGCCCTGGTGGACGTCGACGTCGATCCCGACGAGCCGCCGATGCCCGGCAAGGGGGAGTACCAGCAGGCCAAGAAGTTCGCCCAGGCGTTCCTGAAGGGCCAGCCGCGGCGCGTCTCCATCGCCAGCACCCTGTTCAAGGACAAGCTCCAGCAGTTCGGCGACTAGTTCGCCAGGGTGTGCGACACCTCCAGGAAGAGGGCGTGGACGAACGCCTGGGGGAGGTTCGCGCGCAGCTGCCGCTGCCGGACGTCGTATTCCTCGGTGAACAGGCCGGTGGTGCCGCACGCGGACCTCACCCGCTCGAACCGCTCCCTCGCCTGCGCGCCGAGGCCCTGCTGGTGCTCGGCGAGCGCCAGCAGGAACCCGCACAGGGTGAACGCCCCCTCCGCCTCCCCCAGGGGCCTGCCGTCGGGCCGGTACCGGTAGACGAAGCCCTCGTCGACGAGCTGCTCGCGCACGGCGTCGAACGTCGCCTTCGTCCGCGGGTCGGCCGCCGTCAACGCGCCGCGGATCGGCGGCATGAGCAGAGACGCGTCGACCCGCCCGTCGTCGGCGGCGCGCTGCCAGTGTCCGCTGGAGTGCAGGCAGCGGCGGGTGGTGTCGGCGAGGATCGTCTCGGCCAGGGACAGCCACCGGCCCGTCTCCGCGCGGGAGGCGATCGCCGCCGACGCGGCGCGCAGCCCGGCGACGCACGCGAGCCGCGAATGCGTCCAGTACCGGTTCCCGGTCTCCCAGATGCCCGCGTCCGGCCGGTCCCACCGCTCGGAGATCACGCCGACCGCGACGCGCGCCGCCGCGGCGGCCTCCGCCGACAGCCTGTCCGCCCTGGCCGCGGCCGCGAACAGGTTCAGCAACTCGCCGAAGACGTCGAGCTGGAACTGGCCGATCACCCGGTTGCCGGTGACGAGCGCCGATCCCGGATAGCCGAGACGCTCGTGCCGCTTCTCGCCGGGAATGTCGCCACCCGCAACGGTATAAGCGGGTTTGAGGCGCTCGCCGTCGTCCATGATCCGCTCGGTGAGGAACCGCACCGCGTCGTCCAGCAGCGTGCACCGCTCGCCGTGCGCCGCGACGGCCAGCCCGGCGTAGCACTGGTCGCGGATCCACGCGTACCGGTAGTCGTAGTTGCGGTCACCGCGCAGCCGCTCGGGCAGCGACGACGTGACGGCCGCGACCATGCCGCCGTTCGTGCTCGTCAGCCCCGTGAGCAGCGCGTACGCGAACCGCGTGTCGTGCGGGGCGAGCGTGCCGTCGCAGGGCGGCACCGCGGCCCGCCACGCGGCCTCGGTGGAACTCCACGCCACGTCGGGGTTCAGCGGCGCGTCGGACGGCCGCGAGGACAGTTCGAGAAGCAGGTCATATGTCTGCCCCTCCTCCAGGTCGATCTCCACGCACAGGGCCCCGTCGTCGCAGCGCGCGTCCGGCGCCCCCGCCCAGCGCACATGGATGTCACCGCTCCGCGCCGCCCACACCCCGTCCTCAAGCCGCAGGCCCGTCATGTGACGCCTGCCGAAATCCGCACGCGCCTCCAGCCGCGCCCTGATCCGAGCCGGTCCGTCCAGCGCCTTGATCCGGCGCAGGATCAAGGCGCGCTCCCCCTCGCCCGGCAGCAGCATCGCCTCCCGGCACTCCACCACCCCCTCCCGCATCACCCACCGGCGCCGCCACACCAGGGAGCCGTCCTCGTAGTAGCCGCCCCACACCCGCCACGGGTCGACCGGCGCCACCTCGTACATCCCGCCGCCCCCCACCAGGGAGCTGAACACGGGCGGCGAATGCCAGTACGGAAAACACATCCAGACGAAGTCCCCATTGGGCCCGGTCACCACCCCGCGCTCCCCGTCCAGCAGCACCGCATACTCACGAAGCGCGTACGGGCCGGTCCGCCTCTCCATCCCCGACCCCCCGATCAGGAAGACCTCTCAACCCCTCTTCCCTGCCCGCCCCCGGGGCAGGCCGAACTCCCCGCTCAGCCGAAACCGGTCGTGTGCGGGGCGTCCGCCGCGCGGCGGTCAGATGAAGGTGAGGTTGAAGGCGTGGTCGAGCTGGAACGCGATCACGGCCAGGACGCCGGTCACCAGGCCGGTGCCCAGCAGGCTCATGGGGCCGACGATGGGGTTGCGGCCGGGCGCCGTGGCCATCAGCGCCTCGACGCGCCGCACCACGCCGGAGTCGGCGAACGCCCCCAGGGGCCCCGAACCCGGCCGCGGCTGGAGCAGCGCGACACGGGCGATCGTGCGGGCGACGAGCTCGCGGTCTCCGACGGCCTCGGCCGCGTCCTCGTCCGCCCAGCGTTCCAGGGCGAACCTCATCCGCTC
Organism: Actinomycetes bacterium; assembly: GCA_023425615.1. Lineage (GTDB taxonomy): Bacteria > Actinomycetota > Actinomycetes > Streptosporangiales > Streptosporangiaceae > Actinocorallia. The sequence goes on along the minus strand of JAFACJ010000918.1, from coordinate 261 downwards.
GTTCAGGCGCCGCAGCGGCGGCAGCATCTCCGCGGCCAGCGCCCCGGCGGCGAGATAGCGGTGGTGGTTGTGCCGCAGATGCGAGCCCTCGTGCTGGAAGACCACCCCCAGCTCCGCCGGGTCGAGCGCCGCCATGAGGCCGCGGGACACCAGCACACCGCCACGGCGCCCCGGCACGGCGAGGGCGACGGGGACGTCGGTCTGCAGCATGCTCCGTGACAGCTCCTGCGCCGAGCGCACCTCCGACACCCAGCGCACGCC
>JAFACJ010000909.1 GCA_023425615.1 Actinomycetes bacterium | reverse complement strand
CTGAGCTTGGCCGGCTCGTCCGGGTGCGGCCCTCCAGGCGCCGTCGATGTCTCCGTCGTCGATCAGCACGGTCCGGTACACGTGGCCGGGAACCCCGGGCGGGGCGTCGAAACGGAGGGTTTCGAGTGCTGTCGCGCGTTCGGCCTCCCAGCGCCCTGCGGCTTGGGCTGAGGCGCGCAGCTTCTGGTAGGCCCCGAGTGTCGGGGAGGCCGTGAACCGGGTTCTGCGGACGGCCAGCCGCCTCGGTGAGCCGGCCTGTCCGCTCGTATCGGTCGGCCATGTAATCCACGAGCTGCTCATCGACATGCGGTGATCCGGCTGCCTCGCGCAGCCCGCGCTCGCCCCACGCCAGAGCCTCCTGGCTGCGCCCGGCGGCGTCCAGAACCCGGGCGATCTCCAGGTGGGTGCGGCCGTGCGGGGTCAAGTCGGCGGCGAGAACCGCGATCAGGGCGTCGGTGTTCCCCTCCGCGCGGACGAGTCTCTCCATCAGGTGTTTCTCGGTCCAGCCGGATGGGTTACGGGTCCACGCGGCCTGGACCAGCTCCCTGAATCTGGCCCGTCCGATCTCGCCCAGCACGTCCCGGTAGTCGTCGGGGTCGACGTCGGGCAGGAACGACCACGGGTCGAGCAGGTGCGCCGCCAGCCACTCGGCCGTTCCCACCGGGTCGGTACCGCCGGACGCGCAGGCTTCGCGGTGCGCCTCCTCCAGTTCCGCCGCGACTGCGCTGACGGCCTCGCCGGAGTCGTCGATCTGCTCGTACGCCCCGGCGAGGATCGCGATGGCCTCGCGTGCCAGCGTCACGGCCGCGCATGCGTGTCCCGCCCGGGTCAGCGAGGCGATGGCGGCCACCGCTGCCTTCGCCTGGGAGGCATAGGCGTAGGCATCTCGATACTCTACGTGGCCATACGTGCTGAACCGGTGCGTGTCGAGAAGATCCGCGATCCGGTCCCGGACCGCTGCGACGTCGACATCTCCTTCGCCCGCGGTCCGGTCCTTCAGCCGGGAGGCCGCCGCCCGCACCTCCAGCCCGCGCCGAAGATCCTCATCGTCCTCAAGCCGTTCGAACAACAACCCGAGGAGTTCGTCGCGGGAGAGCGATTCCAGCCAGGCTTCCAGGCCGGGCCCCTCCGCGAGAGTCCCGCTCGCCGCTGACGGCACGGCACCCGCCCGGCCGAGCACCACCAGTCCGACCGCCACGCAGTGCTTGCAGAAGTTCCCCTCGACCCCCCATGGGCAGTCGCACTCCCCGGACACCCCCTCCTCCGGATCGACCAACAGCACTACCTGGTAGGCGGCCCCGCCGCGCACCGTCCCTGTGACCCGCCCCTCCACGACCCGCAGCCCCGACACCGCGTCCACATAGTTCCAGGCCCTCCCGAACGACCGAGACCCGGCCAGAGATCGCAGATCGCCCTCGGTGAACGTCGCCACAACAGCCATACCCGCCATCCAACCAACCCGAGGGGCCCAAGTCAGCTCGCCGAAGGCCGGCGGGACGCCAGTGGCCGCCAGGCGGACAGACGATCATGAACCTTGTTTCCTCAGGTCAGAGGTATGGTCGAGTCGCCTGTAAGAGCTCCTTGGGGACGCATTGGAAACGGCCTTCTCGCCTGCTGCGGTCAAGTTTCGGGGAAGAGGGGCTGCTGGTGGGATCGGCGGTAGAGGGCGTGGGGGCTTCGGGGGCTGTTGCCGATGAGTTCGATGGTGCCTTCGGTGCGCATGATGGACAGCCAGCGGCGGACGGTGGTGTCGCTGAGGCCGGTCCTGGCTGCGAGGTCGGCACGGGAGAGGGATTGGGTTCCGAGGGCGGCCAGGAGTTGGTCGCGGCGGTCGGCCCGGACGGGGGCGGCCGGTTGCCCGGTGGCCGTCGGTGCGGGGAGGAGATACCGGGCCCATCGGCGGGTGCCGACACGTTGGACGAGGCCGCGTGCGACGAGGTCCTGGAGTTCGGTGGTGGCGACGCGTGAGTCGACTCCGGTGGTGGTCCGGTAGGCGCGGTTGTCCAGAGGCCGGCGTTGTTCGTGGAGGGTGCCGAGGAACAGTCGTTGACCGGCGGTGAGGTCTTCGTGGTGCAGATCGGCGAGCCAGGAGAGGGTTTCAGGGCCGAGGAGGGTGTGGTTGGGGAAGGTGACGGAGAAGGTCGAGACCTTGTCCTCGAAGCCCGGCGGGCTCATCCCGGCCGCTCTCAGTGCGCTGGTCATGGTGCGGATGCCCGAGCCGCGGTTCTCGCAGACGGTGCGGGTCTCTCCCGGGAGGGGGACGTCCTCCAGAAGCCTGATGAGGGAGGCGTTGCGGGCCGAGGAGATGCCCTCTTCGCCGAGCCGGTCGAGGGTGACCGTGCCGAACAGGCCGCCGGGATTCCGGATGGTGAGCCTGTCGGGGTACATCTCGATCTGGACCTGGGTGCCGCGTGAGCCGGGGGACAGGTCACGGTGGACGAGAGCGTTGACGATCGCCTCGCGCAGGGCGGCTTCGGGGTAGTCCCACACGTCCTGACGGCCGGCGCCGGAGATGACCGCCCGGCGGGACATGTTCCGTCGGACCACGGCGAGCGCGTCGCGGACCATGACGGGGACGGGGCCTTCGAGGGAGACGTTGTCCAGGAACCGCTCGCCGGACCGCAGCGGCTCGCCCGTAGAGGTCGGGTAGTGGACGAAGCTGACCATCAGTTGAGGAAAGCGTTCTTGAGGGAACACTCCAAGCGCCAACAGCCCGCCCAGGGACGGCACGAGCCCGCCGTCCTCGTCCGGTACCAGGACGCGCGCGCGGCGCAGAACGTCCTCGACACCCAGGTCCTGGAACGCGTACGGCCGACTGACCCTCAGGCGGGCGACGAGCGCCTCCACCATCCGCAGGTCGAGGTCGTCCAGGCCGGAGCCGGGCACAGGCTGCTCGTCCTCGACCGGTTGCCCGCGGGAGGAGAGCATCAACTGGATCTCATACGGGCTGAGCCGCCT
>JAFACJ010000905.1 GCA_023425615.1 Actinomycetes bacterium | reverse complement strand
CAGGGCTGCCTCGACGGCGCCGTCGCCTACGCCGGGATCCGTACCCAGTTCGACCAGGTGATCGGCGGCTACCAGGCGATCCAGCACCGCTGCGCCCAGGTAGCGATCGCCGTCGCCGCGGCGCGGGCCCTGGTGTTCACCGCGGCCCGCGCGCTGGACGCGGGCGAGGAGGAGCAGGCGCACCGGCTCGTCCTGCTGGCCAAGGCCGAGGCGTCCGAGGCTTTCGAGGAGGCCGCGGCCACGCTCATCCAGGTGCACGGCGGCATCGGGTTCACCTGGGAGCACGACGCCCATCTGTACTTCAGGCGGGCGAAGGCGACGGCGGCGCTGGACGGGCGGCCGTCGCGGCTGCGGGACGAGGCCGTCGCGGCCGGATGCCTGGCGCTCCTCACCCGCTGACTCCAGATCCACCGAGCAAGGAAAGAAGGCACAGTGTCGACTCCCGTCATCGTGGAGGCCGTCCGCACCCCCGCCGGCAAGAGAGGCGGGTCGCTGTCGGGATGGCACCCCGTCGAACTCGCGGCCGAGACCCTGGGCGCCCTCGTCGCGCGGGCCGGGCTCGATCCCGAACGCGTCGACGACGTGATCATGGGCTGTGTGACCCAGGTCGGGCCGCAGAGCACCAACGTCGCGCGCAACGCGGTGCTGGCGGCGGGCTGGCCCGCCCGGGTCCCGGGCACCACCGTGGACCGCCAGTGCGGCTCCTCCCTCCAGGCCGTCCACTTCGCCGCGCAGGCCGTCGCGTCCGGCCACATGGACGTGGTCGTCGCCGCGGGCGTGGAGTGCATGAGCACCGTGCCGATGTTCTCCAACGCGCCGGGCGGCGACATCACCGCCGTGTACGGGGACCGGGTGCAGCGGAGGTACTCCGGCCGCACGTCCTACGGGCTGTCCGGGCTGGTCCCGCAGGGGATCTCGGCCGAGCTCGTCGCCGACCGCTGGGGCCTGACCCGGGAGGACCTCGACGCCTACGGCCTGCTCAGCCAGCGGCGGGCGGCCGAGGCCACGGCCGAGGGGCGGTTCGAACGCGAGATCGTCCCGGTGGCCAGGAAGGTGCGCGACCGGGAGACCGGCGAGGTCACCGAGCCCGGCGGCCTGCTCACCCGCGACGAGTGCATCCGCGCCACCTCGCCCGAGGCGCTCGCCGGGCTCAAGCCCTCGTTCGTTCCGGGCGGGCGGGTGACGGCGGGGAACTCCTCGCAGATCGTGGACGGCGCCTCGGCGGTCCTCATCATGCGCGACGACGTGGCCGAGCGGCTGGGGCTGCGCGCCCGCGCCGCGATCAGGGGCATGTCCGTGGTGGGCGACGACCCGGTCGAGATGCTCACCGGGCCGATCCCCGCGACCCGCGACGTGCTCGCCAGGACCGGCCTGGCCCTGGACGACATCGACCTGTTCGAGGTCAACGAGGCGTTCGCGTCCGTCGTGCTCGCCTGGCAGCGCGAACTGGGCGCCGACCCGGCGAAGGTCAACGTCAACGGCGGCGGCATCTCCCTCGGCCACCCGCTCGGCGCGTCCGGGACCAAGCTGCTGACGACCCTGCTGCACGAGCTGGAGCGCACCGGTGGCCGGTACGGGCTGCAGACGGTGTGCGAGGGCGGCGGCATGGCCAACGCGACGGTCATCGAGAGGCTGTCATGAGCGGCGCGTTCTCCCTCGACGGCAGGGTGGCCGTCGTCACCGGTGCCTCCAGCGGGATCGGCAGGCATCTGTGCGGGGTCCTCACCGGGGCGGGGGCGACCGTGGTCGCGGCGGCGCGCCGCGAGGACCGCCTCCGTGAGCTGGCGGCCGGCGACGAGCGGATCGTCGCCGAGCGGTGCGACGTCACCTCCGGCGAGGACTGCGCCCGGCTCATCGCCAGGGCCGAGGAGCTGGGCGGCCCGCACATCCTGGTCAACGCGGCGGGCTTCGGCGATCCCGCGCCCGCCTTCGAGGTGGCGGTCGAGGACTTCCGGCGCACGCTGGAGGTGGACCTGACCGCCACGTTCGAGCTGAGCGTCCTGGCCGCCAAGGCCATGCTCGGGCGGGGCGGGAGCATCGTCAACATCGCCTCGATCTTCGGGCTCGGCGGCTCGTGGCCGGTCGCCCAGGCGGCGTACTGCGCGGCCAAGGGCGGGGTGGTGAACCTCACCCGGCAGCTCGGCGCGGAGTGGGCCGACCAGGGGATCCGGGTCAACGCCATCGCGCCCGGCTGGTTCCCCAGCGAGCTGACCGAGGAGATGTTCGCCGAGGAGCGCTCGATGCGGTTCATCAGGCGCAACACGCCCATGGGGCGTCCGGGGCGGCTGGAGGAGCTCGACGGACCCCTGCTGCTGCTCGCGAGCGACGCGGGCGGCTTCATCACCGGCCAGACCATCGCCGTGGACGGAGGGTGGACGTCGCGATGACGACCCGCAGACCGGTGGAGATCACCGAGGACGAGGGGATCGTCCAGATCACCCTGAACCGTCCGGAGAAGCGCAACGCGATGACGGACGCGATGTGGCGCCGGCTGGATGGGCTCCTGACCGGGCTCGCCGAGGCGCCGCCGCGCGTCCTGGTCGTCACCGGCGCGGGAGGCGCCTTCTGCGGCGGCTCCGACGTCACCGGGCTGCTGGATGACCCCGGCTCGCTGCCCGAGCGGATCGCGGTGTCCAACCGGTGCGTGCTGGCGATGCGGGAGCTGCCCTTCCCCACGATCGCCAAGGTCGGCGGCGTCGCCGCGGGGTCGGGCGCGAACCTGGCGCTGGCCTGCGACTTCGTGGTCGCCTCGGAGAACGCCTCCTTCGCCCAGCTGTTCATCCGCCGCGCGCTGTCGGTCGACAGCGGCGCGAGCTGGCTGATGACCCGGCTGGTGGGGGAGCGGCGCGCACGCGAGCTGTGCCTGCTGGGCGACGCCGTCGACGCGCGGTCCGCGCTGGCCATGAACATGATCACGTCGATGGTGCCGGAGAGCGGGCTCGACGACGCCGTCGCCGCGCTCGCCGGGCGGCTGCGCGGACTGTCGCCCGACGCGCTCGCGGGCACCAAGCGGATGCTCGGCCGGGCGTGGGAGAGCACCCTCGCCGAGGCGCTGGAGGCAGAGGCCGCCAACCAGGTGCGGGTCATCGCGGGAGCCGACGCCCGCGCGGCGATCAGCGGGTTCGGCGCCCGCCCGCCCTCGGCACCGCCGAAGGAGAGCTGAATCGGCGGGTGAGGGCGGCTCCGGGACGGGGCCGCCCTCGCGGCGTCAGCGGGTCTCGATGAAGG
>JAFACJ010000260.1 GCA_023425615.1 Actinomycetes bacterium | reverse complement strand
AGCCAGGGCAGGCCGGACTCGGCGGTGCCCGCCAGCAGCAGGCACACCGGCAGCGCCATGGCCGCCAGCGCCACCAGGCCGGCGGTACGCCGCGCCTGGACGATCGTCAGCTCGCGCTGGCAGTCGGCGGCCACGACCTCGACGGGACCGAACTCCCGCACCGCCAGCAAAGCCGCGTCCCGTGCCGGCATCCCCTCGGCGGCGCGGTCCTCCGCCGTATCGGCGAGACCGTCGCGGATCTCGTACACCAACCGGTCGCGGACCCGCGACGGACCGTGCAGGGAGCGCGCCAGACGGGCGACGTACTCCTCCACCGGGTCCTGCGCGAGGGCCGGCTCCCGCCTCGCGCGCCGGGCGAGCGCCCTCATGTGGCACGTCCGGGCACCGGGGCCAGGACCGCGCCGATCGCGGTGGTGAACCGGCTCCAGGCCGTGCGCTCCTCGGCCAGGGCGCGCCGCCCGGCGTCGGTCAGCTCATAGCAGCGCCGCCGCCGCTCGCCGGAGGACTGCCAGCTGCTGCGCAGCAGGCCCAGCCGCTCCAGCCGGGCCAGCGCCGGATAGACGGTGCCCTTGCGCAGCTCCAGCACCCCGGCGCTGCGCTCCTGGACCGCGGCGATGATCGCATAGCCGTGCAGCGGGCCCGACTCCAGGACCGACAGCAGCAGCCCGTCCAGGTGTCCCCGCACCTCATCCCCTCTCATGGATAGGCAGACTACCCATAAAAAGGTCAGGCGTGCTATCTATTGGCTGCCTACCCATTGGCAGCCTGTCTGTCATGACCCCGAAGGATCCCCGGTGACCAAGCTGCTGCTGTCGATCCACGTCCTTGCCGCGATCCTGGCGATCGGCCCCGTCGCCGTGGCCGCCTCGCTCTTCCCCCGCCACCTCCGCGCCGACGACGCGCCGGGCTCCGGGCTACCGCGCTTCCTGCACCGCACCTGCCGCGTCTACGCCGTCCTCGGCATCACCGTCCCGGTCTTCGGCCTGGCCACCGGCGCCCATCTCGGCGTGCTGACCGACGCCTGGCTGCTGGTCTCCATCGCCCTGACCGCGCTGGCCGCCGCCCTGCTGGCCCTGGCCATCCTGCCCGGCCAGCAGCGCCTCCTGACCGGGTCCGTCCCCGACCCGCGGCGCGGCGCCGCCCGCCTGTCCATGCTCACCGGCGTCTTCAACCTGCTGTGGGCGATCGTCGTCGTCCTCATGATCGTCCGTCCCGGCTCCACCACGGGGGCCTGACCCGTCCGCGCGGACCCCGAGATCAGTCGCCCCGGACGACACCGGCCGGCGGATCGATCCGGTCGGTCCACCCGCGCCCCAGACAGCTCGCGGGCCACGGCCAGCAGCCAGGGCAGTGCCTCACCCGGCATCTCGTCGAGTTTGCTCCAGGCGGTGAGGAACGTCTCGTTGGCGATGTCCTCGGCCATCGGGCGGGGAGCGTAGGCAAGGGCGTATCCGAGGACCTTCGGATAGTACGCGTGATAGAGCGCGGTGAACCTGTCGGCGTCGTCCATCGCCGTCCTCTCGTTGTCGACACCTGGTAACCCCGCCGAGCCGCACCTTTCTTACCGCCTCGGGCAGAAATCCGGCCGCCATGGCGCACGGGTGCGCGACACACCCGGGAGGCCGGACGGCCGAACCCGTCGCATCACCTCCGGGCAGGGGGCTGCCGACGCCGGGGAGCGCCTCGCGCGCGCCCGCGCGCGAGCGACGGCGGCCAGTATGGGGCCATGCGCATCCGAACCGCCCGCCACAACGCCCTGCTGCTGGCCACCGCACTGCCCGCCCTGCTGCTGACCTCACCTGCCCACGCCGCCGACCCCTCGGACAACGTCCTGAAGACGGCGGCGGACTTCATCCTCAACGAGGTCAACGGACCGGCGCCGGGCCTGGGCGACGGCTTCAAGGCACTGTTCAGACAGCTCTTCTAACCGCCGCCCACGGTGCGAGGGGACGGGACGCTCACCGCCACAGCGGGCCTCCCGGCACCTCGCCCAGCGCGAAACGCACGGCCGTCATCAGGTCCGGCGCGCAGCGGGAGCCCTGGAGCTCCTCGGGCAGGGTGTGGGTGGTGGGCACCAGCACCGAACGCGCACCGGCGGCCCGCGCCGCCGCCACGTCCGAGTCGATGTCCCCCACCACCACGCACTCCCCGACCGGCACGTCCAGCTCGGCCGCGGCTGCGGTGATCAGGCCAGGCGCCGGCTTGCGGCAGCGGCACCCGTCACGGCGGGAGTGCGGGCAGGTCTTCCACACCTCGAACGGGCCCAGCAGCTCCTGCACACGCCGGTTGACCGCCTCCAGGTCACCCGCCGAGAACCGGCCCATCGCCAGCCCCGACTGGTTGCTGACCATCCCCAGCCGCAGACCGCGACGGCGCGCGAGATCCAGCGCCTCCCGCACCCCGGGCAGCGGCTCCACCAGCGCCGGATCCCCGTTGTAGGGGACATCGCGCACCAGGGTGCCATCGCGGTCCAGCAGCAGCGCCTTGGCGGGGCCCGGCCAGGGGCGGGCGTCGCGGGCGCGGGCCATGCCGCGCGCCCAGTGCCAGGAGGCGACCGGCGGGATGAGCAGGCTGGTGCCCAGCATCAGCGAGACCTCCCGCAGGTCGCGCGGGCCCGGCAGGATCCGCGCCGCCGCCAGCTCCCCCACTCCCGCC
>JAFACJ010000798.1 GCA_023425615.1 Actinomycetes bacterium | reverse complement strand
CCCGCCGGGGCCGAGGGGCCGGGAGGCCCGGTCGCCGACGACAGCGGCAGCTGGGACGCCGTCGCCTTGGACGCCGAGCGCGCGCAGAGGGTGGCGCTCGACCCGCCGCGTGGCAGACGCAGGGCGGGCGGTCCCGGTTCGGCCCGCGCCGCGGTGCGCCGCCGCCGCGATCTGATGGTCACCGCCGTCGCCTCGTCCCTGGTCCTGCTGACCTCCGGCACCGCCTGGGGGTTCCAGGAGTTCCTCAAGGACAAGATCAAGACCATCGACATGGACCTGGCCGACGACGGCGGCTCCAAGCCCAAGGGCGCCATGAACATCCTGCTGGCCGGCGTCGACAAGCGCGACGGCATGAGCGAGGCCGACATCAAGCGGCTGCACCTGGGCCGGGAGGCCGGCGCCCGCTCGGACACGATGATGCTGATGCACGTCTCGGAGGACCGCGACGAGGTGACGGTGGTCAGCCTCCCGCGCGACACCCTGGTGACCATCCCCGCCCACAAGGACGCGCAGGGGCAGCGGGTCGGCCCGCAGCAGGGGAAGCTCACCTGGGCCTACGCCTACGGCGGCCCCCAGCTGATGAAGGACACCGTCGAGGACCAGACGGGACTGGTCATCGACCACTACGTCGAGGTCAGCTTCACCGGGTTCATCAAGGTCGTGGACGCCGTCGGCGGTGTCGACGTCTGCACCGAGCAGGCGATCGACGACCGCGCCAGCGGCCTGCGGCTGACCCCCGGCACCCACCATGTGGACGGCGCCACCGCCCTGGCGTTCGCCCGGGTCAGGCACGGCCTCGGCGAGGACATCGGCCGGATGCAGCGCCAGCAGGTGTTCCTGTCCTCGCTGCTGAAGCAGGCGCTGGGCCGGGTCAAGGACCCGGTGCGCGGCACGAAGGTGCTGACGGCCATGCTGGAGTCGGTGCGGGTGGACAGCGGCCTGAAGAAGAACGCCACCGAACTGGCCGAGCTGTTCAAGGACCTCTCGCCGGACGACGTGCGGTTCGTCAAGGTGCCGCTCAAGGACCAGGCGGCCAGCGCCCTGATCGGCGGTGTCAACCAGTCGGTCGTGCTGTGGGATGAGTCACAGGCCCGCAAGCTGTTCCGGAAGATCGACGGGGACGAGCCGCTGACCGGGCCGACGCCCACGCCGACCGCCTCCGCCGAGCCCCTGACGGTCCCGCCGGAGCAGATCTCCGTCCAGGTGCGCAACGGCACCGGCGCCACCGGCGTCGCCAAGAAGGCGAGCGCCGGGCTGGTCGCCGCGGGGTTCCGCGCCACCTGGCTGATCGGCGTGGTGCAGCGCGCGGACGTGCGGACCACGGTCATCCGCTACGGCCCGTCCCGCGCCGACTCCGCCCGCACCCTCGCCGCCTCGATCCCGTTCGCCAAGCTGCAGAAGGTGCAGTCCCTCGGCACCCGGATCGAGGTCATCGTCGGCTCCCAGTGGGCCAAGCCGAAGACGGTCAAGGTGGCGGGCCAGGAGCCGGCGGACGAGCCCGAGGCCAAGACGGCTACGCAGAACCTGTGCGGGTAGCCGCCAGGTGCTCGGCCAGCACCAGGTCGAGCGGCGTGGTGACCTTCAGCAGCCGCTCGTCGCCCTCCACGACCCGGATCGGGACGTCGGGAAGGTAGCGGTGCACCACGCCGCAGTCGTCGGTGGCGACGAACTCCGGGTCCCGCAGCGCCAGTTCGTAGGCGCGGCGCAGGGTGCCGAGGCGGAAGCCCTGCGGGGTCTGGAACCGCACCAGGCTCGCCCGCGGCGGCATGTCGCTGACGAGTTCGCCCGCGACGGCGACGACGGTGTCGGTGACGGGCAGCCCCACCGCCACCGACTCGTGGGTCTCCAGACCGGCGAGGCAGCGGTCGAGGACGTCGTGCCCGACGAAGGCGCGGGCCGCGTCGTGGAACAGGACACGTGCCTCGTCCGGCTCGTCCGCCAGCAGCTCCATCGCCTTCAGGGTGGAGGCGGTGCGCGTCTCGCCGCCCTCGATCACCTCCACGCGGGTGCCGTAGGGCGCCGCCAGCTTCTCGGCCGCCGCCACGTGCCCGGACGCCATGACGACGATCACACGGTCCAGACGCGCCTCGGCGAAGGTCTCCACCGGATAGGCCAGCAGCGGACGCCCGCCGACCTCGATGAGCTGCTTGGGCATGCCCGCCCCGACTCGCAGTCCGAGACCGCCCGCGAGGATCACACCGGCTGTTTTCACCTGCTACTCCTCAGTTTCCCGCCCGTACACCCACTAGGCTGAGGGCTTTGTGATCTGACCTGCTGTGTTGGAGGCCGCGGGTGACGTTCGTGGTGCTGGCCACCGAGCCAGGCGACCCGGCAGCCGAGCTCGCCTATGACGACCGGCTGTCCGTGCTCGACCGGCTGCTGAGGCAGCTGGCGGCACACAACGTATCGGACGTGCGCGTCGTCGCCCGGCCCGAGGCGGCCTCGGTCCTGCGCAAGAACGGGCGCAAGGTGATCGAGTCGCCGGACCTGGCGACCGACCTGTTCGAGATCGGCAAGCTGGCACGTGCCACCGGGGAGCTCTACCTCGCGCACGCCGACCTCGTGCTCAGCGAGGAACTCCTGATCCGGCTGCTGCGCGACAAGGGCACCACCGCGGTCACCGCCAAGCAGCCGGTCACCGGGACGCGGCCCGCCGTCCGCATCGCCCGCCGCCGGGTGGTCTCGGCCGGCTCGCCCTTCCACCAGGTCACCGACCCCGACGGCGTCTTCCGCGGCGCCATGAAGATCGTCGACACCGCGGTCCTCGCCGACCTGTGCGACAGGCTGACCATGCTGATCGACCTGCTGCCCCGGGTGGACGTCCCGGTCCGCCAGCTGGGCCGCCGCGCCGCCGAAGGCCCCGAGGTCTTCGTCGACAACGACGCGCGTGATGAATTCGACCGGCACGTCGAGCAGCATCCCGTCCTCGGCACCACGCCCCCGCGCGGCGACGACGCCGCCGCGCTCCTGCTGGTCGCCCTGGTGCGCTCCGGCGTCCGGGTGAGCGCCCGCAACGTCGACGTCCTGGTCTGCGAGCGGGCGCTCACCCCCGAGCAGGCGACGGCGGCACGCCGTGCCGTGGAGTCGGTCGACGAGGACAGGGTCAGGCTGGACGCCGCGGTCAAGTCCAACGACGGGTTCTTCACCACCTACTTCGTCAGCAGCTACTCCAAGTACATCGCCCGCTGGGCGGCACGGATGCGGCTGACCCCCAACATGGTGACCTGCATCTCCATGGCGATCGCCGCGATCGCCGCGCTGTGGTTCGCCGAGGGCACCAGGACGGGCCTGGTCACCGGCGGGATCCTGCTGTACTTCGCGTTCGTCTTCGACTGCGTGGACGGCCAGGTCGCCCGCTACACCCGCCAGTTCTCCACCCTGGGCGCCTGGCTGGACGCCACCTTCGACCGCGCCAAGGAGTATCTGGCCTACGCGGGCCTGGCCGTCGGCTACGGCGTCACCCACTCTGGCGACGTCTGGAGCCTGGCCTGCGCGGTGATCATCCTGCAGACCTGCCGCCACATGGTCGACTTCAGCTTCGCCGTCCACAAGGGGGCGACGCCGCCCGCGCCGATCAGGGAGATCCCGCTGGACGCCCCCGACGACAGCCTCCTCGACCCGCCCCCCGCCGCCCGCCACGCCCGCCGCGGCGGCCTCGGCATGCTGGCGGTCCGGGTGAGCGCGGCCCTGGAGCGCATCCCCGGCGCCCGCTGGGCCAAGAAGATCATCATCCTGCCGATCGGCGAGCGCTTCGCCCTCATCGCCCTGACCGCGGCGTTCTTCGACGCCCGCGTCACCTTCCTCGCCCTTCTCGCCTGGGGCGGGCTCGCCGCCGCCTACACCCTCTCCGGCCGCATCCTGAGGTCTCTGGCATGACCGTTGACACCGCACCGCGCCCCGAGGCGCGCCACGATCCGCGTACCGCGCAGCAGCGGGCCTACCGTGACGACGGGACCCTCTCCCGCCTTCTGGGAGGGCTGGCCGGGGGAGGGATGGGACCGCTGGCCCCCACCCTGCTCGCCGGGGTGCTGACGGCCGCCGTGCTGGTCCTGGGCACCCGGATGGAGAACGCCGCGGTGCTGGCGGCGCCGGCGGTGCTGCTCCTGGCGCTGGCCGGACCCACCTCGGCCCATCCGCACGGCGGACGTCTCGATTGGCTCGTACCCCCGCTCATCAGGGCGATCGAGTATGGTTACCTGGCCGTGCTCGGGTTCAGCCAGGGGGTTCCACGGGCGCTGGTGTACACGCTGCTCGCCGTGCTGGTCTACCACCACTACGACACCGTCTACCGGACCCGCCAGGGGCTGTGGCCGCCCGACTGGGTGTACCAGGCAGGACTGGGCTGGGACGGCCGGACGCTGATCGCCGCGGTGGCGGCGCTGCTCGGTGTCACCACCCCCGCCTACGCCGTCCTCGCCCTTTATCTGGGCGTGCTCTTCGGGTGGGAGAGTGTCCGGACCTGGCTGGAGACCGAACGCGGCAGCACAGGTGCCGAAGTTGATCTGGAAGAGGAGGCCGGCGCATGATCGGCATGATTCTGGCGGCGGGCGCGGGGCGTCGGCTCCGCCCTTACACCGACACCCTGCCGAAGGCCCTGGTGCCGGTCGATGGTGAGACCACCATCATGGACATCGCGTTGCAGAACCTGGCCGAGGTCGGTCTGGAGGAGATCGTCATCGTCGTGGGCTACTGCGCCGGCGCCGTCGAGGAGCGCAAGGAGGCACTGGAGGCGAAGTACGGCGTGAAGATCACGCTCGTGCACAACGACAAGGCCGAGGAGTGGAACAACGCCTACTCCATGTGGCTGGCCCGCGAGCACTTCGCCAAGGGCGTCCTCATGGTCAACGGCGACACCGTCCACCCGGTCTCGGTCGAGAAGACGCTACTCGCCCACCGCGGTCCGGACATCCTCCTGGCGGTGGACAACGTGAAAAAACTGGCGGACGAGGAGATGAAGGTCATCCTCTCGCCCGAGGGGACCCTCCAGCGCATCACCAAGCTGATGGACCCGGCCGACGCCGCCGGCGAGTACATCGGCGCCACCCTGCTGGAGCCCGCCGCCGCCGAGGCCCTCGCCGACGCGCTGAAGGCGACCTTCGAGAAGGACACCGACCTCTACTACGAGGACGGCTACCAGGAGTACGTGAACCGGGGCGGCACCATCTCCGTCGCCCCCATCGGCGAGGTCGACTGGGTCGAGGTCGACAACCACGAGGACCTCGCCAAGGCCAGGGAGATCGCGTGCCGCTACTGACGCGGATGCTGACCGCGCCGCTGTCCATCGACGTGCGGCGCGGCGCGATCGCGTCCCTCGGCGAACTGCTGGCCGACCGGCGGATCGCCACCGAGGGCCGGGTCGCCGTCGCGGTCGGGCCGGGACAGGGCGACGTGATCGCCGAGCACGTCCGGCCCACCCTCGCCGACTGCGAGGTCTTCCGGGTACCGGGCGGCACCGTCGACGCCGCCGTCCAGCTCGGCGGCCAGTTGCGCGGCGGCTCCTACGAGGCGGTCGTCGCGATCGGCGGCGGCAAGACCATCGACGCCACCAAGTACGCGGCGACCCTCGCCGGCATCCCGATGGTGTCGGTCGCCACGAACCTCTCGCACGACGGCATCTGCTCCCCGGTCGCCTCACTGGAGCACGACAAGGGCAAGGGCTCCTTCGGCGTCGTCATGCCCATCGCGATGATCGTCGACCTGGACTACGTGCGCGCCGCGCCCGAGGGCCTGGTGCGCTCGGGCGTCGGCGACGTCGTCAGCAACCTGTCCGCCGTCTCCGACTGGGAACTGGCGCACGCCGAGACCGGCGAGCCCATCGACAGGCTGGCGCTGACCGTCGCCCGCACCGCCGCCGAGGCCCTCATCCACCAGCCCGCCTCGATCGAGTCCGACGCGTTCCTCACCGTGCTCGCCGAGGGCCTGGTCCTGTCGGGCATGGCGATGTCGTTCGCGGGCTCGTCCCAGCCGGCCAGCGGCGGCGACCACGAGATCCTGCACGCCATCGACCGGCTCTTCCCCGGCGCCGGCAACCACGGCGAACTCGCCGGCCTCGGTGCCGCGTTCTGCCACTTCCTGCGCCGCGAGTACCTCGGCGAGGACCCGGCACGCCTGGGGATCGTCGTCGACTGCCTGAGCCGTCACCGGCTGCCCCTGGTCCCCGGTGACGTCGGGCTCACCGCCGAGCAGTTCGCGCAGGCGGTCGCCTTCGCGCCGTCCACCCGGCCGGGCCGCTACACCGTCCTGGAGTACCTCAACCTGGACGAGGCGAAGATCCTCACCGCGGTGGGCAAGTACCTACAGGAGTTCGGTAGCTGAGATGCCACCCAGGAACCACACTCTCCGGGAGATCCGTGAGAAGGGCCAGCCCCCCGGCCTGAAGGAGCGCCGCAACGAGGAGCACTGGGCCGGACGGCTCTACGCCCGCTCGCTGTCGCCGCTCTTGACCTGGGTGTCGCTGCGGATCGGGTTCTCGCCCAACCAGCTGACCTATCTGATGATCCTCGCGGGGATCGGCGCCGGCTTCGCCTTCGGGCTGATGCCCGGCCTGACCGGCGCGATCGTCGGCGCCGTGCTCGTCCAGCTCTACCTGATCCTGGACTGCACGGACGGAGAGGTGGCCCGGATCACCGGCAGGACGTCCATCACGGGCGTCTACCTGGACCGGCTCGGCCACTACTTCTCCGAGGTCTCCGTCGTCATCGGCCTCGGCTTCCGCGCCGAGCGGCAGTTCGAGACACCCTGGAGCCAGGGCGGCTGGATCATGCTGGGCCTGCTCGGCGCCCTCGGCGTCGCCCTCATCAAGGCCGAGACCGACAACGTGGTGGTGGCCCGCGCCAAGTCGGGGCTGCCCGCCGACCCGCCGGGCGGCGACCGGGCACTGCGGCCCAGCGCGACCTGGCTGGCCCTGGCCCGCCAGGCGGCGTCACTGCTGAAGTTCCACCGCATCATCGGCGCCGTCGAGCTCTCCCTGCTCATCCTCGCCGCGGCCGTGCTGGACCTCGTGCTCGACCTGCCCGTCCCGGGCGACAGGGGCTGGTTCGCGTACACGCCGCTGGAGTCGGGTCCGGCGAGCTACTTCGGTGAGCCGCTCGAATGGTCGGTGACCAGGGGGCTGCTGGTGGCCGTCGCCGCGGTCGCGGTGCTGCAGACGGTCCTGCACTTCGTGAGCATCGTCGCCTCCCGGCGGCTGAAATGAGTCTGAGGTAGAAGAGGTTGTTGGTGTGACGCTCTCGGTCGTGGTGCTGACGATGGGGAACCGGCCGGTCGAACTGGACCGGGCCATCCGCAGCGCGCTCAACCAGAAGGACGTGGACGTCGAGGTCGTCATCGTCGGCAACGGGGTGCGCGGTGACTGGACGCCCCCGCTGGACGACGCGCGGATCAAGACGCTGCTGCTGCCGGAGAACATCGGCGTCCCCGCCGGACGCAACCGCGGCGTCCAGGAGACGACCGGTGACCTCATCGTCTTCCTGGACGACGACGGCTACTACCCGTCCCTCGAGCTGTTCAAGAGACTCCGCTCGATGTTCGACGCGGACCCCGGGCTCGGCATCGTCTCCTTCCAGATCAAGGACCCGGACGGCGGCCCCGGACAGCGCCGCCACGTCCCGCGCCTGCGCGCGGGCGACCCCGACCGCTCCTCCGCCGTCACGACGTTCCTGGGCGGCGCGTGCGCGATGCGCCGTGCCGCCTTCGACGCCGGCGGGGGACTGCCGGAGAACTTCTTCTTCGCCCACGAGGAGACGGATCTGGCGTGGCAGGCGATGAACGCCGGCTAC
This sequence comes from Actinomycetes bacterium, assembly GCA_023425615.1. Lineage (GTDB taxonomy): Bacteria > Actinomycetota > Actinomycetes > Streptosporangiales > Streptosporangiaceae > Actinocorallia. Next base: position 707 of record JAFACJ010000798.1, on the reverse strand, counting down.
CGGATCATCTACGACGCGGAGTCCGTGATGTGCCATCCGCCGACCCTGGCGACAAGGCACACGGTCTTCTACCGCTACAACGCGCGCAACCGGGTGTGGCTGGCGAAGCGGAACCTGCCGTGGCCGATCGCCGCGGTGTATCTCGCCGATTGGGTGGCGCTGACGGTGGTGCGCGAGCGTAAGATGGACGCCTTGAAGCCCTGGTTCAAGGGCTTCGCGGAAGGCTTCCGCGACGACGCCGGACCCCGCCGACCCATCGGCTGGAAGACGGCGTGGCGGATGACCCGCACGGGTCGCCCGCCCATCGTCTGAGAGCGGTCTTCCGGTTTAGTTTGACGCAAGACGGGGGAGAGCGTAGAGTTCTCTCTTGTGCCCAACCGGGGCGCGGGACGCCTGGGCGGTCTGAGACCGCGGCGGCCGGCCGGTGGGCAAAAAGCCAGGAAAACCAAGGTGTGCTACTGCACTGCCTTTTTTGGAATGGCAGGCGGAAACAAGCTGAATTTGACAGTCAGCGCGGATCTGCTAAATTAGAAACATCGCAGCGAGGGAAACGCCGAAAGGCGGAAAACGAACTGCGAGCCCGTTTCTTGAGAACTCAACAGCGTGCTAAAAGTCAGTGCCATTCAAGGCCAGGGCTTCCAGTTCTTCTGGGATTGTTCCTGGTCATCCTCGTCAGAGGATTTCTTTGAGGCAAACGGACGAGGTCT
>JAFACJ010000757.1 GCA_023425615.1 Actinomycetes bacterium | reverse complement strand
GTTCCGGGCCGACCTGCGCGTTCCTGGCCGCCGACGCGGGGCACGCGGCGGAGCTGGCCGCCGCCCTGGAGGGCGCGGGCGTGGCACGCGCGGTGGTGAAGGCGACCGGGCCCGTCCCCGGCGCCGTGGTCCTCGACTGATCGATTCCCCGACGGCCTCCGGCAGGCCGTAGCCTGGTGGGTGCTGTGAACCTGATCAATCTTGAGAATGTCGTCAAGGCCTACGGGCCCAAGCCACTGCTCGACGGGGTGTCCCTCGGCGTGGAGTCGGGGATGCGCATCGGCGTCGTCGGCCGCAACGGGGGCGGCAAGTCGACGCTGATGGCCATCATGGCCCGCCGTCTGGAGGCGGACTCCGGGCGGGTCACCCACACCGGCGGGCTGCGCCTGGCCTACCTCCTCCAGCGCGATGAGTTCGCCGCCGACGCCACGGTGCGCTCGGTGGTGCTGGGGGAGCGGGCCGAGCACGAGTGGGCCGGTGACACACGGGTCCGCGACATCCTGGCGGGGCTGCTGACCGGCCTCGACCTGGACGCCCCGCTGGCCGGCATGTCCGGCGGCGAGCGGCGCCGGGTGGCGCTGGCCGCGCTGCTGGTCCCCGAGTCCGACATGATCATGCTGGACGAGCCGACCAACCATCTGGACATCGAGGCGATCACCTGGCTGGCCCGGCATCTGCGGGCCCGCAAGGAGTCGCTCGCCGTGGTCACCCACGACCGCTGGTTCCTCGATGAGGTCACCGAGCGCACCTGGGAGGTCGTGGACGGCAGGGTCGAGCGGTACGAGGGCGGCTACTCGGCCTATGTGCTGGCCAAGGCCGAGCGGGCGCGGATCGCCGACGCCGCCGAGGCCAAGCGCCAGAACCTCATGCGCAAGGAGCTGGCCTGGCTGCGGCGCGGCCCGCAGGCCCGCACGTCCAAGCCCAAGTTCCGGGTGGACGCCGCGCAGGCGCTGATCGCCGACGTGCCGCCGCTGCGCGACGAGGTGGAGCTGACCCGGTTCGCCACCGCCCGGCTCGGCAAGACGGTGTACGACGTCGAGGACGTCACCCTGCACCTGGGCGGCAACCCCGTGTTCGACCATGTGACATGGCGGCTGGGCCCGGGCGACCGCATCGGCCTGGTGGGCGTCAACGGCAGCGGCAAGACGACGCTGCTGCGCCTGCTGGCGGGCACCGTCCAGCCCGAGCGCGGCAGGGTCGTGCGGGGCAGGACCGTCTCCCTCGCCCATCTGTCGCAGGAGCTCGGCGAGCTGGACCCCTCCCGCCGGGTCCTGGAGTCGGTCGAGGAGGTGGCGCGCCGGATCACCGTCGGCAAGCGCGAGTGGACCGCCTCCCAGCTCCTTGAGCGGCTCGGCTTCCGCGCCGAGTCCCAGTGGAAGCCGGTCGGCGACCTGTCGGGCGGCGAGCGGCGGCGGCTCCAGCTCCTGCGCCTGCTGATGGGCGAGCCGAACGTCATGCTGCTGGACGAGCCGACCAACGACCTGGACATCGAGACCCTCACCGAGCTGGAGGACATCCTCGACGGCTGGCCCGGCACCCTGGTGGTGGTCAGCCACGACCGCTACTTCCTGGAGCGGGTCACCGACGTCGTCTACGCGCTGCTGGGGGACGGCACCGTCCGGATGCTCACCGGCGGCGTGGAGGAGTATCTGAGCCGGGTGGAGTCGGGCTCCGCCTCGGCGATCCGCACCGCCCCCGCGCCCGCCGCGCAGACCGCGTCCGGCTCGCCGGACGGGGGACGGCCGGCGGGCAGCGCCAAGGTCGACTGGAAGATCCAGAAGGAGCTGGACCGGCTGGAGCGCAGGCTCGACAAGCTGGCGCAGCGCGAGGAGCAGATCCACGCCAAGATGGCGGGGGCCGCCACCGACCACGCCCGGCTGCTGGAACTGGACGGCGAGCTGAAGACGGTGCTGGCCGAGAAGGACGAGGTCGAACTGGCCTGGCTGGAACTGGCCGAAGGCTGAGACGGCCTTAAGCGCGATCGAACGGGATCAGCAGGGTGCGCAGGAGGTCGGTCAGGTGTCCGCGGTCGGTGCCGCTGAGGGCGGCCAGCAGATCGCGCTCCCGTTCGACCAGGTCGGTGAAGGCGGCGTCGACGCGCTGCTTCCCGGTCTCGGTGAGCCGTACCTGCACGCCGCGTTTGTCCTGCGGGTCGGGGTGCCGTTCGACGAGTCCGGCGGCGGTGAGCCTGTCGATGCGGTTGGTCATGGTGCCCGAGGTGACCAGCGTCGCCTTCAGGAGCTGCCCGGGGTTGAGCTGGTAGGGCGTTCCGGCGCGGCGCAGCGCGGTGAGGACGTCGAACTCCCACGACTCCAGGTCGTGCGCCACGAAGACCGCGCGGCGGGCACGGTCCAGATGGCGGGCGAGCCGGGAGACCCTGCTCAGCACCTCAAGCGGTGTGACGTCGAGGTCCGGGCGCTCCACGCGCCAGGCCGCGACGAGCCGGTCGACCTCGTCCTTCATAGGGGCACCCTACCTGTCTCGACGTCAAGACACATGCCCGGATGAGAGGTGTGCGACGCCTCCTGCATCTTGACGTCGAGACATTTGTGTTGCCATTATGTATCTCGATGTCAAGAGACAGTTGAACGAGGTGCCGCTCGCAGTGGGAGGAAAGCGGCTATACGTTCCCCTGCGGTGCTGCCGACTCCTGTAGCGGGCGGCATCTACCAAGGGCGGCTCACCCGCCGCCACCTCATGCGGCTCCGTACCAAGAGCCGATCGGCCGGCTGGCCGCGCGGAAAATCTCCGCCGGCCGACCGGTCTTCTTCTTTGTCCGGATAACAGGATTTTGCCAAGCTGACCCTTCAGGGTTACGAAGCCGTAGGTTACGGTGGCGTAAGTATGTGACGCCCACCCGAGAGACCGATGCTCGTGACTGCTTCCTCCATCGCCACGCCGCCTCCGCAGCAGCCGATGAGCGATTTCTCCGAGAGCCGCAACGGCCTCAAGCACAAGATCCTGGTCGCGCTCTTCACCGGCGTGCCCTTCCTGGCCCTGGCCGGGGTGGTGCCGATGGCCTGGGGCCATGTCCTGGGCTGGACGGACGTCGTGCTCTTCGCGGTGTTCTACCTGCTCTCGGCCGGTGGCATCACCATCGGCTACCACCGGTACTTCACCCACGGCTCCTTCAAGGCCAAGCGCCCTCTGCGGATCTTCCTGGCGATCGCCGGCAGTCTCGCCCTGGAGGGTCCGGTCATGAACTGGGTCGCCGACCACCGGCGCCACCACAAGTACTCCGACAAGGAGGAGGACCCGCACTCGCCGTGGAAGTACGGCGACGACGCCAAGGCGCTGTTCAAGGGCCTGGTCTGGTCGCACTACGGCTGGCTGTACGCCGACAAGGCCACCAACGTCGAGAAGTACTGCAAGGACCTGCGGGCCGACAAGGACATCGCGCGCATCCACCGGTCGTTCGGCGCGATCGTCGCCGCCACGTTCCTCGCCCCCGCGATCCTCGGCGGGCTGATCACCTGGTCCTGGGCGGGCTTCTTCACCGCGCTCTTCTGGGCGGGCCTGGTGCGGGTCACCCTGGTCCAGCACGTCACCTGGTCGATCAACTCCATCTGCCACACCTTCGGCGAGACCCCGTTCGCCTCCCGGGACAGGTCCCGCAACGTCTGGTGGCTGGCGATCCCGTCGCTGGGGGAGTCCTGGCACAACCTGCACCACGCCGACCCGACCGCGGCACGGCACGGCGTCCTCAAGGGCCAGATCGACATCAGCGCCAGGATCATCTGGATCTTCGAGCGGCTCGGCTGGGCCTGGGACGTGCGCTGGCCCTCCCCGGAGCGGCTGGAGTCCAAACGCGCCTAAGGTCTTAGGCCATGAGTGACTCCCGAAGACGGCGGATGTCCGGCAGCGAACGGCGTGAGCAGCTGCTGGGCATCGGCCGCTCCCTCTTCGCCGAACGCGGGCTCGACGGCACCTCGGTGGAGGAGATCGCGGCCAAGGCCAAGGTCTCCAAGCCGGTGGTCTATGAGCACTTCGGCGGCAAGGAGGGGCTGTACGCGGTCGTCGTGGACCGGGAGATGGACCGCCTCCTGGCCATGGTCACCGGCGCGCTGACCACCCGGGCCGGCTACCGGCGCAAGCTGGAGCTGGGCGCGCTGGCCCTGCTGGAGTACATCGAGGAGAGCACCGACGGGTTCCGGATCCTGGTCCGCGACTCCCACACCGGGACGGGCCACGGCAGCTTCGCCAGCCTCCTGTCGGAGATCGCCCACCAGGTCGAGCACCTGCTGGGCAGCGAGCTGGACCACCACGGCTACGACGAGGACTTCGCGGCGATGTACGCCCAGATGCTGGTCGGCATGATCGCGCTGACCGGCCAGTGGTGGCTGGAGACCCGCAGGCCGCGGCGCGAGGACGTCGCCGCCCATGTGGTGAACCTGGCCTGGAACGGCTTGGCGCGGCTGGAGGAGCGGCCCGACCTCGATCCCAGGCGGCGGGCCAAGGAGCGCGAGCGCCAGGAGAAGTCGCAGGCCAAGGCCCAGGCCAAGGCGGAGAAGGCACGGGAGAAGGCGCGCCGCAGGCTGCCGGTGGCCGCGGCCGAGGAGGTGGCGGCAGCGGAGGCGTGACGCCGCTGGGGCATCATGGTCGGGTGGCAGAGCGGCGCAGGAGGATGACAGGCAAGGAGCGGCGGGAGCAGCTCATCGAGATCGGCCGCGCCC
>JAFACJ010000755.1 GCA_023425615.1 Actinomycetes bacterium | reverse complement strand
GCCGGCGGTGGAGCGGCCGCGGGTGCGGCAGCGGGGCCGGTGGGTGTCGCGGCCGGTGCCGCACTCGACGTGGCCAAGACGGCGGGCATCGCGGCCGCCGGGGCGGCGCGTCAGCTCGGGCAGGAATCGACAGGTGAAGGGGGCGGTCCGGATGGCAGCCGTTGACGTCAGCAGCAGGGGTGCGCGCACGTACGGGAACTGGCGGCGGCCGACGTCGCCGGGTCTGTTCGGGCTCGGCTCGGTCGGCACCGTGGGGCTGCTCGGCGGTCTGATCGCCGTGGTGGTCACGGTGATGATCGCCGGGCTTCTCGAGGCCGTGATCCTGGCCGCGGTGCTGGGCCTGGTGATGCTGACGGTGCTGACGAAGGACGCCCACGGCAAGAACGCCCTGAGCCGCGGCGGTGCGCGCGCGGCGTGGTGGTTGGCACGCTCGCGCGGGTCGAACGTGTACCGGTCCGGGCCGCTGGGCCGGGCTCTGTGGGGCACGTACCAGCTGCCCGGGATCGCTGCACCGACGCGTCTGTCCGAGCACCGCGACTCCTACGGCCGGCCGTTCGCGCTCGTGCACACGCCGGCGACGGGCTCGTTCGCCGTGGTGATCGGCACCGAGCCGGACGGCGCGGCGCTGGTCGACCAGGAGCAGATCGACGTGTGGGTGGCCGACTGGGGTCACTGGCTGGCGAACCTGGGGGACGAGCCGGGCGTCGAGGCGGCCTCGGTGACGATCGAGACGGCTCCCGACTCCGGGACGCGGCTGCGCCGCGAGGTCGCGATGAACGTCGACGACGACGCACCGGCGTTCGCCCAGGCGATGCTTCGGGAGGTCGTCAACCACTACCCGGCCGGGTCGTCGACGGTGAAGGCGTTCGTCGCCATCACGTTCACCGCGGCGCAACGCGCCGGCGGGCGCAAGCGTTCGGCGGACGAGATGGCGCGCGAGCTCGCGGCCCGCCTGCCGGGTCTGACCGGCGCGTTGCAGGCCACGGGGGCCGGCGCGGCGCACCCGCTGTCCGCCCAGGAGCTGTGCGAGGCGATCCGGATCGCGTACGACCCGGCGGCCGCCAGCCTGATCGACGAGGCCCGGGCCGCCGGCGAGACGCCCGAGCTGTCGTGGCCCGACGTCGGCCCGTCCGCCGCACAGGCCTCCTGGGACGGCTACCGGCACGACTCGGCGTACTCGTGCACGTGGGCGATGACCTCCGCCCCGCGCGGCAACGTCCAGTCCGGTGTCCTCGCCCGGCTCCTGGCACCGCACCGCGACATCGCACGCAAGCGCGCCACCCTGCTCTACCGGCCGCTCGACGCCGCCAAGGCCGCCGCGATCGTCGAGGCCGACCTTCGGGCCGCGGAGTTCCGGATGACCTCGACGAGCAAGCCCGCCGCCCGTGACTCGTTGGCGGTGCGCGCGGCGGCCGCGACGGCGAGCGAGGAGGCCTCCGGCGCCGGTCTGGTGCAGTTCGGCATGCTCGTCACGGCCACCGTGGCCAACCTGGACAAGGCACCGGACGCCCGCGCCGCAGTCGACAACTTGGCGGCCACCGCACGGCTGCGCCTGCGACCGGTGTACGGGTCGCAGGACTCGGCGTTCGCCGCCGCGCTGCCGCTGGGGCTGGTGCTGCCCAAGCACATCCAGATCCCGGCCGAGCTGCGGGACAAGCTGTGAACCGCGCGAAGAAGAACCCCGCGGCCCAGCCCCCGCAGCGGCCGCTGCGGCCGCCGATGCGCGGATGGCTGGGCCGCGGCCGCGGACTGGCGACCTACGTACAGCAGGCCGAGGAGTGGCGCGGTACCACGGTGCAGGTGTGCGGGCTGTGGCCGTTCGCGATCGGCACCGGCACACCGATGATCGGCGTCCCGCTCGGCCGGCACATCACCACCGGCGCCACGCTGTGCTGCGACCCCATCTCCTGGTTTCAGCGCGCCAAGCTCATCAGCAACCCGTCCGCGTTCGTACTCGGCAAGCCGGGCCTGGGCAAGTCGACGATCGTGCGCCGCATGGCCACCGGCCTGGCCGGCTACGGCGTCATGCCCCTGGTGCTGGGCGACCTCAAACCGGACTACGTCGACCTCATCGAAGCCCTCGGCGGGCAGGTCATCACCCTCGGCCGCGGGCGCGGGCACCTGAATATCCTCGACCCCGGCGAGGCGACCGACGCCGCGGTGCGGCTGCGGGCGGCCGGCTTCGAGAAGCAGGCCGCGCAGGTGCTCGCCGACGCCCACGGGCGCCGGCACACGATGGTCTCCGCACTCCTGACGATCCTGCGAGCCGCGCCGCCGAGCGACCGCGAGGAGACGATCCTCGACCGGGCGCTGAAGTGGCTCGATGAGCACCACGACGGCGTCCCGGTGCTGGGGGACCTGCTGCGCGTCATTCAGGCCGGCCCGCCGGAGGTCCGCGCGGTCGCGCTCGACCGCGGCGACGACACCCGCTACCAGACCATCACCGAGAACCTCGAGGCGTCCCTGATCGGCCTGGTCGGTGGCGGGCGGCTGGGGGAGACGTTCGCCCATCCGACGACGAACCCGATGCGTCGCGACGCGCCCGTGGTCTACGACGTCTCCGCGATCGACGACTCCGAGATGGACCTGCAGGCCGCGACCCTGCTCGCGTGCTGGTCGGCCGGCTTCGGGACCGTGAACGTCGCGACCGCGCTGGCCGACGCCGGCCTCGAGCCGCGCCGGCACTACTTCGTGATCCTCGACGAGCTGTGGCGGGCGCTGCGCGCCGGACGCGGCATGGTCGACCGCGTCGACGCCCTCACCCGCCTCAACCGCCAGCGCGGCGTCGGCATGGCGATGATCTCGCACACGATGAGCGACCTGCTCGCCCTCGCGAGCGAGGAGGACCGGATGAAGGCCCGCGGGTTCGTCGAGCGCTCCGGCATGGTCATCTGCGGCGGCCTGCCCTCGGCGGAGATGCCGCAGCTGACCGCCGCCGTGCCGTTCTCCCAGGCCGAGCAGGACCTGCTGATCGGCTGGCAGGACCCACCCGCGTGGGACCCCACCAGCGGACGTGAAGCCGAGCCACCCGGGCGGGGAAAGTTCCTGGTCAAGGTCGGCGGGCGTCCGGGCATCCCGGTCGACGTCCAGCTGACCGCGACCGAGCTGGCCATCAACGACACCAACAAGCTCTGGCACCACCAGTCCCGCGTCGGGCGGCGCGCGCCCCAGGTCGTGACGGTGGGCGCAAGAGCACGCCCCA
>JAFACJ010000738.1 GCA_023425615.1 Actinomycetes bacterium | reverse complement strand
GTCTTGGCGCGTTCCAATCTGCGGAGTGGTCGAACGCGAAACGGCCCCCGCTTCCCTGACCCAGGGAAGCGGGGGCCGCTCGCATGCGGACTCGATGAGGAAGTTCGATCCGGAGATCGCCCTCAGGCTACCGGAGCGGCGGCCGGTACGTCGGTTCCGCGTTCGGGACGGCCCAGGTGATGCCGAGCGCGCCGACGACGGCCAGGGCGATGGTCACCCACTCGCCGGACGTCACGACCTCGTCGGACAGGGCGGTCACCAGCGCGGCGGACCCGGCGGCGACGGCGGACACGATGGCCTTGCGGTAGGGGGTGATGGACATGGGACCTCCAGGGAGACGAGGGCCCCGGACCAGGGAGGCCGGGGTGGGGCGAGGGTGGCGTTGCAGGCGGCGAGTGCCTGGTGGGCGAGCGCGTGCAGGTCGGTGATCTTGGTCAAGGATGATCTTGTTCGGAAGTGATCTTGGTCGGATTCGCCAGTGTCATCCGTGACACCGGCAGGCGTTCGTACTGGTCAGGGTGCCGGGCCTGTGTAATACAGGCCCAGGTCAGCCCTTCGCGGCGAGAGTGTCGAGGAGGCGGTCGAGCTTCGCGTTCGCCGCGGCGAGGCTGGCCTTCAGCTCCGCGTTCTCGGCCGAGAGCAGGCGCACCCGCTTGTCCATGTCGGCGATGATCCCGGCGCCCTGCGCTTCGATCTTGATGAGCCGCTCCTTCAGGTCCGCACCCTGGGCGCTCTGGTAGCGCATGTGCGTCTCAGCGGCCCACTCGCCCTCGAAGTTCTGCCCCTTGGGGATCTTGTGGCCCCAGATCTCCTTCGGCGTGGCCATACCGTCCTCCTCGGTGATGAGCTTCATGAACCGGTCCCACGGGAACTTGCCGCCGATGTCGGGGTCACCGTGGTCGGACTTGCGGAACGCCTCGCTGACCTGCGCGTGCCCACAGATGCCGCGCGTACCGCCGCGCACTCCGGCCGTGGTCAGGTGAATGACCGGCACGTCGTACTTGGCGCACAGCTCACGCACGAGCTTCGCCGCGAGCCCGAGCATCGCCGTGTGCTCGGCATCGGCCCACCGGGCCTCCCGGCCGGACTGGGGGTCGCACAGCTCAATGCCGAGGCTGCCCGTGTTCGGCGGGGCGTGATAGGCGACCACGTCGTCCCGTACGCACTGGACGATCTCGCCGGGGTCCACGACGTAGTGGGCGCTGCCGCCGGCCGCGCTGCCCTGGAAGTACTTCGCGACATTCCGCGCGCCGCCCTTCACGCACGGGCTCACCGTGGCGTGGATGACAATGCGGTCGATCGCCGACTGGGCGCCGCCGTGCAGGCGGGCCGGGATGTAGGGGTAGGTCACTGGACCTCCTGCTTGAGGGGTTCGAGCAGGGATGCCGCGGCGTCCCAGCCATCAGGCATGAAGCAGCGGTTCGCCTTCGGGTCGAACCACGACTCCGGCAGCTCGCAGACAGGCTCCACGGCGTGGACGTGATCGGCGGTCAATTCCATGGCCACCAGATGGACGGCGCACGACGTCATCGCCTCCCAGCTGTCGTGCCACACCAGGCCGTGCCAGACGCCTGGAGCGTCACAGGTCGGCAGGCCAGGCCCATCTGCGTAGCCACAGATGTTGCTCTGGTCCTCGCGATAGTGGCCGAGCAGGGAAGGTCGGTCGATCACGGAGCCTCCTACTTGGCGACGAGGGGCATGACGACGGCGACGACGACAGCGGCGAGGGCGACGACGACACCGGCCCAGGCGGGCCACGTCCGCGCCTTCTCCGCGGCCCGCTCATCCAGGTGCTGGCGGAGCGCGTCCAGCTGCTCGACGGTCACGTACGCTCGCTCGACGGCATCGACGCGGCTGTCGAGCTTCTCGACCTGCGTCCGGGTCTGGGCATGGGCTTCGGCCTGGTGGTCAAGGCGGAGCGTCAGGCGGTCGATCTTGCCGTCCAGGCGCTCGAACCCCACTTCCACGAGCCGGTGAATCTCGCTGACTTGGCGCTCCATCGTCGGCTCGGTCACCGGCGCTCCAGGTTCGTGATGCGCCGCTCGGTCTCGGCCGGCCGCTGCCGGTAGTCCAGGGGCGGCTGGTCGAGGGTGAGGGTGATGGTCTCGGTGCCCTCGTCGGTGATCGCGAAGTCGAGCCCGTAGACGCGCAGCGTGGTATCGACGTGGTCCAGGCGGCCGGAGTCGACGATCAGCCGGACAGGGTCGCCGAGCCATATGTGCGACGGGCCGTACCACTCGCCCTGCTGCAGGGTGACGGTGTACGTCGGCCGCACGACGCGGGCTTCCTCCAGCTGCCAGGCGCCGCGCTCGTTCAGGCACTGCTGGACCTCCAGCGTGGAGTCGCCATAGACAGCGTCCCAGCGGCCCTCGGGCGCGGTGGGGATGTCGGCGGACTCCTGCTCGTAGGCGGTCAGCTCGTCCTTGCCGGTGTAGCGGATGCTGTTGGCGTAGGCGGACGGGGCGACCTCGCGGTTCACCGAGGTGATGAGGCCGCCGTACTCCAGCACGACGCCGCGGTCCACGCCGCGCCGAGGGCTCCACACCCACAGCTGCAGCGCGGAGGCGGAGACGGGGACGATGTCCCAGTCGTAGCCGTCTGGGGCCTCGCCGACCTCGGTGATGCGCTCGCCGATGTTGTCGCCGGCCTTGAACTCCCAGTCGCGCAGGTAGCCGGTCGGGGTGGTGCCCGTCCAGCTCTTGGCGATGCCGAGGTCGCCGCCGTTGAGGACCTGGGTCTGCTGGACCAGTCCCCAGGCGATCTCGCCTTGGTCGACGCCGTTCCACACCAGTTGCCGGTCGGAGTAGAGGATGCGGCGGCGTAGGACCGCCCGGTAGTCCAGGGCGGTGCAGTCGAGCCGGTGGGCGTCGGCGGTGATGTTGTCCTGGGTGGTGCCGAGGCGGCCACGGAAGAGGATCCACGTCTCGCCGTTCGCGTCGCGCCACAGGACGTGCAGGTCGGTGCGCAGCTCCAGGAGCACGTTCGCCTCTTCGGCCCGGCCATCGAGCGTGAAGGAGAGCTCCGAAGGATCCTTCAGCCGCAGGCTCAGCCTGCGCTCGTGCAGGCTGGTCAGCTCCGTCTCGTACCCGCCGGTGCGGGGCCCGGCGAGGATCTGCCAGCGCTGCGGGACGGCCACCGACGGGAGGGCGACGACCCGGCCGCGCGCGGCGAGGTAGCCGCCGCCGTCGAAGGCGACGCTGCTGGAGATGACGTTGAGGTCGTCGAACTCCGAGTAGTCCGTCACGCCGCCGACGCGGTGCGCGATGATCTGGAAGTCCAGCGTCGTGTCCGACGCCCAGGCCGGGGTGAGGACGGTTCGCTGTGTCGTCCAGGCGATGCCGTCCGGCGAGGTCTGGAAGTAGACGCTGCCCGCGTCCTCGACGACCCTCAGGCGGTGGTGCTCGTCGGGGTCGTAGGGGATGGCGACCGAGTCGGGGTCCCAGAAGTCATAGCGGTACTGGCAGCGCAGGACATCGGCGACGGCGTCGCGCTCGAACCCGATGTCGACCTGGATGCCGCCATCGACGCTGCCGCGGACGAGGAGCTGCGTCCACGCCTGCGATGCCGACGGGTCCGCCGCGGACATCCAGGCGGTCACACAGAAGGCCGACCCGGTCAGGGTATAGATCGCGTCGCTGGTGAACCGCGCGAACCCGGAGCCGACCTCGACCCTCGCCCGGCCGCCGGTCTCCGATACGTTCCCTGCCGCGCCGGGCCATTTGATGGTGTCGATGACACCGTCGTCGAAGGTGTCGGTGAGGGAGGCGAGGGGGGCCATCAGGCCGCCGTCGGCAGGGAGACGACCAGGTCACCGACCGGCAGTGTGAAGTCCACGCCTTCGTGCACGGAGGTGATGGTGATCTCGCCGGAGATGATGAACGCCCCGTCCTCCTCAGCCGACCACAGGGACGCGCGGACGTAGGTCTCGGTCGCCGGGACGCCCAGCCAGGACAGCGCGACGGTGCTGGCCAGGGAGCCGCCGTCGGCCGGGGCTCCGAAGGTGACCTGGCGGCGTGCGGAGTTCGCGGCGATGTTGCTGGTGCCGTCCGATCCGGGGTCGCCGATGTGCAGCTGCACCCACACCGCGCCGGACGGGGTGAAGGCGCCGCCCCGGAGTGCGAAGTTCAGCAGGCCGTTGGCATAGGTGGGGGACCAGCCCAGGGACATGGCGGCCTCCTCAGAACGGGTCGGCGATCAGCAGGGACTTGCCGTGCAGCACAGTCGCACCCGCGTTGCTGGTGCCCTGAGCGGTGCGCAGGCGGAGCGTGCCGCCCACCCCGGAGTACAGGTGGCCGTGCAGGTAGGCCGTGACCTTCGTGCCCACCCCGGCGCCGCCGAGGGTGACCGTGTTCGGGGAAGCCAGCAGCAGCGCGTGCTCATCGTCGCCCGTCGTCCCGCCTGCGGAGGCCGCCAGGCCGTTGACGCTCAAGTCGCACCCGAAACCAGTCGGCCCGGTGAAGTCGATCTTCAGGTCACCTGCGGTCGCCGCGGAGTAGATGAGGGTGCAGCGGATCTCATAGACCAGGCCTGCGGCGAGGGTGACGAACAGCCCGCTGTTGGCGGGGGTGACGTTATTGGTGATGGCCCCGTCGTCGGAATCCAGCAGCTTGGACGCCTTGCCGGAGACGCCGGCGAACCCTGCCTGCACCCTGTCGTCTGTGATCATGGCGTTGGTGATCGAGGTGTCCGTGGACGTCACCGTGACCCGCGCCAGGCCGATCGTCGAGTTCGGGACGGCAGGCGTGCCCGACCCGGTGTCCTCCAGGACCTCCAGGTCCCACTCGTAGTCGCCACCCCAGGCGATGTTGTGGAGCGTGTCCTTCACGCGAGCCACCACGCGGTGCGTGCGGGAGCCCGCGCCGGGCGGTCCGGGGATCGTGCGGTTCTCGGTCGCGGTGGAGGCCATGAGGTAGCGGCCCTGCCCGGCGGCGTCGTCGCCGGTGATGGCGACCGCGCCGACGGCGATGTCGACGCTCATGTTCGCCCCGGCGCCGCGCTGGCTGACCTTGAGGGCGTTGGTGCCGATCACGCCCTCGGACAAGATCTGCTCGATCAGCAGCCGGTCGTTGCCCGCCGAATAGTCGATGTCGGGGTCGCCCACACCGGGCTGCATCCACAGCGGGGTCGTCAGGGTCATGCTGCTCCCTAGAGCCAGGAGGGGCGGTAGAGGAGGACGGCGCGCGCCCCCGCCGAGGGGGAGGCGCCGGTGTAGCGGATGCGCTGGACGCCGGCCTGGAGCTGCCACCAGGAGTTCGCGCCGAAGTTGATGTGGCCCAACCTGCTGACCAGGACATCGCCGTTGAGGAAGGCGGTTCGGTTGCGCGTGGAGATCTCCACGTACTCGCCGGACCCGAGAACCAGCGCCGAGTCGAAGACCACACTCTGCCCGGTCGTCTCGTTCGTCAGGACCGGCGCCGTGACCGGACCGTAGAGGCGGGCGACCATATGCGAGGGGGTGTTGCCGACGTTGACGACCTCCTGCGCGCCGCCCGCCGTCGTGGGCGCATAGGAGTACGGGTAGGTCCGCGGGTAGGTGCGGCCCACCCGGCTGGAGACGTCCACGCCGACGGGCTGCTGCACCTCCTCGGACGCCTCCCACACACCATCGGGAGCCCGCCACTGCACCAGCAGGCGGCGGTAGAACGGCGCGTTGTCGGCCGACAAAGGGCCCGACCAGTCCTCCGAGCGCAGCATCAGCCGCCGCTCGGTCGACCACTCGTCATCGGCCACCACCAGGTACGGTCGGCGGCCCGGGTGCAGGAACCGGTTCAGCTCGTCGGTGAAGGTGGCCGGGTTCTCGATGACCTGGATCTCCAGCGACACCGCCCGAGACCCGTACCGCGTGGTGGTGTCTACCATGCCCTCGTCATCCGGCCGAGCCTCGGTCACCGTGCGGATGTCGGGGCCGGGCGCGTCCAGGGTGAGGACCTGGGCGTCGCTGCGCGGGTAGAGCGTCATGGCCAGCTCGCCATCGGTGAGCCGGATACTGGTGACGGCCATCAGAACGTCGCCGACCGGGCCGCGAACGCGGCCTTATTCAACACGGTGCGCGTGTCGGCCATTTCCTTGATGGAGATCCCGCCGAGGTTGACGGTTACCTGCTTATTGGGGGCAGGCTTGGCGGTACCGGTCACGGCGGGTCCGCCCACGACCGGCGCCGGGGGCTTGCCCACGCCGCCCACTCCAGCACCCGCGCCGACTCCGGCAGCCATGATCGCCTTGGCCTTGCCGAAGCCGTCGGTCAGCGTCTGGATCAGCTCCGCGATCATGTTCCGCATTTCCTGGAGGATCTCCTTCGCGGAGGCTTGCAAGCCGGTAAGGAAGCCCTTGCCCGCATCCGCGCCGGCGTCATAGAGCGCATCGGCCGAGTCGAGGCCGAGCTGGTCCGCGACCTGCTCGATGTCGGCCTGGACGTTGTTCAGCGCCGCAATCACGCTGTTCGGTCCGTTCGCGAGCTCGGCCGCTATCGCCGCGCCGCCGTCGATTCCGGCATTGAGGATCTGCCGCAAGAGCGACTTGGACAGGCCCGCCTTCGCGAGCTTGGCCATATTGCCGCCGAACTCGCGGATCTGGGCGAGGCGAGCCTGAAGCCCGGCGACCAGCTCACCGCCGGTCGGCGCGGCACGGTTCTCGTCGGCGCTCTTGATGTCCAGCAGCGAGGCGAAGTTGAGCGCGTCCTCGGTGATCTTCAGGGCGAACTCTTGCGCCTCTTTGATCTTGTCCAAGATCTTCTGACGGGCGTCAGCCCACTGCTGGAGCTCGGTGTTGGACTGGGTGTGGAAGTGGAGGAGCTGGTCACGCTGCCCGGCAGTGGCGATGTTCCCTGGCCGCCAGGAGTCCCAGATCCGCTTGCGCAGCTCCTTCATGACGTCGGCGATGTCGTCGGCGGTGCCACGGATCGCCTTGGCTAGCTCCGCGCGCAGGTCCTTGCCGATGTCGACCAGGGCGAGCTTCGTGGCCGTGCCGACGACGGCGTCACGGACGGCCTTGCCGACGGCATCACCAGTGGCTTTGGCGGCCTGCTCGGCCGTCGTGCGGACGCGGTTGGTGAACTGCCCGAGTTGGTTCTCGGCCTCGGGCATCGCCGAGTTCATGCCTTCGGTGAAGCCCTGGATCACCGCCTTGCCTGCGGGGTAGAGCAGCACCCGGTCCTTGTCCGCTGGGCCCTTCCAGTCCGGGAGCTTGGACGTCAACCCCAGCAGGGTCGACATGACCTTCGGGATGCCGCTGAGGATGCCGCGCACGAACCCGCCGATCAGGCCCGCGCCCGCCTTGAAGAGCGTCCACCCCAGATCGCCCACTGCGGCGAGCGCCTGGGCCGGGAGCAGCGCCAGTGTGCGCGTGACATCGATGACGCCGAGGCCGATCGCCATGTTCATCTGGGCCATCGCGGTCTTACCGGCCTTGAACAGCTCGATCGCCAGTTTGCCGAGCACCTTGCCGACCTCGATCGGCAGCATCACGAACATCTGGATGACGGTCTCGATGCCGCCCTCGACGACCAGCGCGAAATTGTCGAGCGCGCCCTCGGCATCGCCGTTCAGCAGGTCCACGATCATGTTGATCGCGGGAACCACGACGTCCGTGATGATCCGCGCGAGCTCGTCGGCGAAGATCCGTGCGAGCTCGGCGACCGCATCGACGATCGGCTTCAGCGCCGGGGCGAATGCCGTCAGCACCTCGTCCGTCAGCCGGACGAGCGCCTCCATGAGGGGAGTGAGGGCCTCCAGCAGCTGACCGAACGCCTCGCCCACCGTGACCAGGGACGGGGACAGGTCGGCCAGCAGGTCGGCCAGCAGCGGCAGGATCTCCTGCGCCTGCCTCCCCAGCAGCTCCGCGATCGGTTCGGCCAGATCGGGCAGCTGCTCCAGGATGGGGGCCAGGGCCTGGCTGAAGTTGTCGGCGACCTGCTGAACGACAGGCGCCAGCTCCTGGAACACCTCGCCCAGGGTCTTGATGAACGGCGACAGCACCGGCAGGAGGTCGCCGATCAGGTCGCCGATCACGGGCAGCAGAGGCGCGAACGCCTCGACCAGGTCGCCGATCGTGTTGGCGACGTCCGCCAGGACAGGCCCCAGGGCGTCGATGATCGGCTTCAGTCCGTCGCCGAGGGCCTGGATGAGTGTCTGTGCGGGCTCCGCCAGGTTCTCCAGGACAGGACCCAGGGCCTTGAGGGCATCACCCAGCAGCGGCGCAGCCTCACGCGCCAGCGTTGCCATGGTCCCGAACAGCGCCTTGAGGCCGCCTTGGACCTCCGGCGAGGCGGTGACCTTGGCCAGCTCGCCGGTGACCGTCTTGAGGGTGTTGATCAGCCCGCCGCCGGAGGCGTCGGCGGCAGAGAAGATGTTGCCGATGACGCGGCCGACATTCATCGCGACATCGAAGAGGTCGCCGAGCAGGGCGATGGCCTGCTCCATGGCGCGCTCCATGCCGCCGGACTCGAACGCCTTGCTCATCGACTCCGACAGCCGGTCGAACAGCCCGGCGGCACCCTCGGTGAGCCGCTCGAAAATCGGCGATGCAGCGGCGCCGACCTGCACGAGCCCCTTGACCACCTGGCCCGGGATCCGCTCCAGGTTGGCCAGGCCGTCGGTGGCTCCAGCCAGGAGCTGCCCCAGCGGTCCGCCTCCGTCGGCGGACATCTCCTGGAGAGCGGCACCGACCCCCTTGGCCATGTTGTTCAGGACCCCGGCGGTCTCGACCAGCCCGCTGCGCAGCAGGGGCAGCG
>JAFACJ010000236.1 GCA_023425615.1 Actinomycetes bacterium | reverse complement strand
CTGGTGCACCGCCAGAGCAAGGCGGCGGGCACCGCGCAGCACAAGGGCGAGAGCCAGACCCCGACCCTCGACGAGTACGGCCGCGACATGACGGCCGAGGCCGAGGAAGGGCGCCTGGACCCCGTCGTCGGCCGCGAGGACGTCATCGAGCAGTGCATCGAGGTGCTCTCCCGGCGCACCAAGAACAACCCGTGCCTCATCGGCGAACCCGGCGTCGGCAAGACCGCCGTCGTGGAGGGCATCGCCCAGCGGATCGTCAACGGCGCCGTCCCCGAGACCCTCAAGGAGAAGCGGGTCGTCGCGCTCGACCTCACCGGCATGGTCGCCGGCACCAAGTACCGGGGCGAGTTCAAGGAGCGGATCAAGAAGGTGCTGGAGGAGATCCGCTCCCACTCCGACCAGCTGGTGATCTTCATCGACGAGGTGCACACCCTCGTCGGCGCCGGCGCGGCCGAGGGCGGCATGGACGCGGCCAACGTGCTGAAGCCCGCGCTGGCCCGCGGCGAACTGCACGTCATCGCCGCCACCACCATCGACGAGTACCGCAAGAACATCGAGAAGGACGGCGCGCTGGAACGCCGCTTCCAGCCGGTGTTGGTGTCCGAGCCCACCGTCGAGGAGACGATCGAGATCCTCGCCGGGCTGCGCGACAAGTACGAGGCCCACCACCAGATCCGCATCACGGACGAGGCGCTCGACGCCTCCGCGCGCCTGTCGGACCGCTACATCTCCGACCGGTTCCTGCCCGACAAGGCCATCGACCTGATGGACCAGGCCTCGGCCCGGGTCAGGCTGCGCGCCATGTCACCGGACGAGGACTCCCGCGAGCTGGAACGCCGCCTGGAGGCACTGCACCGCGACAAGGACCAGGCCGTCGCCAACGAGGACTTCGAACGCGCCGGCCAGCTCCGCCGGGAGATCGAGCAGCTGCGTCCCGAACTGGAGAACGCCAGGCGGGGCCGCGACGACGTGCCCGAGGTGACGGCGGTGGACATCGCCGAGGTCGTCTCACGGCGCACCGGCATCCCCGTCTCCCAGCTCACCGAGGAGGAACGCGCCCAGCTCCTGCGCCTTGAGGAACGGCTCCACGAACGGGTCATCGGCCAGAACGAGGCGGTCGAGGCGGTCGCCGAGGCGGTCAGGCGGGGCCGCGCGGGACTGTCGGACCCCGACCGCCCGCAGGGCAGCTTCCTGTTCCTCGGCCCGACCGGCGTCGGCAAGACCGAACTGGCACGCGCCCTGGCCGACGTGCTGTTCGCCGGGCACATGGTCCGCATCGACATGAGCGAGTTCCAGGAGAAGCACACCGTCAGCCGCCTCATCGGCGCCCCTCCCGGATACGTCGGCTACGAGGAGGCGGGCCAGCTCACCGAGGCGGTACGGCGCAGCCCTCACTCCGTCGTCCTCCTCGACGAGGTCGAGAAGGCGCACCCGGACGTCATGAACATCCTGCTGCAACTGCTCGACGACGGCCGCCTGACCGACGGCCAGGGCCGCACCGTCGACTTCAGCAACACCATCGTCATCATGACCAGCAACATCGGGGCGCAGCGGATCCTGGAGGCCGAGGGCGACGTGGCGGAACTGCGCGTGGAGCTCATGGACCTGCTCCAGCACACCCTGCGCCCCGAACTGCTCAACCGGATCGACGAGACGATCGTCTTCACCCGGCTGGACGAGGGGCAGCTCCGCCAGATCGTCGACCTCCTCCTGGAACGCACCCGCCGTATGCTGCGCGGCCAGGGCGTCACCCTGGAGATCGACGACTCGGCCAAGGACTGGCTCGTCTCCGAGGGCTACCGCCCCGAGTTCGGCGCCCGCCCGCTGCGCCGCACCATCCAGCGCGAGGTAGACAACGAACTGTCGCGGATGCTCCTCGGTGACGAGATCAAGGAGGGCGACACCGTCCGCGCCTTCCACACCGAGGGCGGCAGGGTCGACTTCGACGTCAGCGGCGGCGCCCGGCCCAAGGAGGATCAGTTGAAGCAGTCCTGAGTCTTCAGGGCCAGGGCGATCTGGTCGACGCGCTTCCCGCGGCGGTCGAGAAGGAACAGGTACTGCGCCTTCTTCGCGTTGCCCGGAACCGGGATCCACAGCGCGTTCTCCGACTCGCGCAGCTTGGGGTACGCCTTCTTGAGCTGCGCCTTGGTGGAGCCGATCTTGATACCGCGCGGCGTCTTCATCCCCTTGACGGCGAAGATCGCCGCGACCCCGACCTTCTTGGAGAGGTAACCGCCCACGGTGTCCTTCGGCGTGCGGTGAGCCTTGAGGTCGAAGCCCGCACACGGCTGCCCCTTGGGCCCCTTGGCCACGATCAGCCCGGTCTTGTACGCCTTCGCCGAAGTCTGCCCCAGCTTGAGCTTCCCGTACCCGAACGGCCCCAGCAGCGGCTCCGCCGCCGACGCCCCACCCGAGGGAGCCAGCAGGGAGACCACCAGCACACCACTCAACCCCAGAGCCCGCCATCCACGCATCTGTACCTCCCGTACCATCACCGACAAACGAGTTCGACGCTAGCGGGCCCCGATCGGTTGGGACGGGTTCTTCGCGATGAGGGCACGGCGAGCGGGAGCCTCCCGTCTCCGCGAACGCCTCTGAGCGACCACTGACTCAGGGCGATATGCCGTCGGGCCCCGACCCGCCAAGACCGACATCGTCGTATGAGAGCCTGGCTGTCATGCGTGCACGGGGCATCAACTACGACACGGGATTCCTGCCGGGGGAGAGCATCTCCCGCAAGGTCTTCACACCCGAGACGGTCCGCCGCGACATGGCGGTGATCCGCGACGAACTGCACTGCGACGCGGTGCGCGTCTCCGGCCGCGACCCCGAGCGGCTGAGCGTCGCCGCCCGGCTCGCGGCGGACGTCGGCCTGGAGGTCTGGTTCGCCCCCTTCCCCGTCGATCTTCCCGCCGACGAGTTGCTCCCGTTCTTCGCCGACTGCGCCACCCGCGCCGAGGCCATCCGCCGGACCGGAGCCGAGACGGTGTTCGTCGCCGGGTGCGAGATCAGCGCCTTCTGCGGCGGATTCCTCCCGGGCGCCACCTACGGCGACCGCCTGCACGCCATGGCCACCGCCGACCTGGAGTGGTGGTCGGCCCTCGGCCCCGTGCAAGAACGCCTCAGAGCCTTCCTCTCCAGCGCTGCCGAGACGGTCCGCGCCCGCTTCGGCGGCAGACTCACCTACGCCTCGGCCCCTTGGGAGTTCCCCGACTGGACCCCCTTCGACCTCGTCGGCGTCGACGCCTACCGCGCCACCTACAACGCCGACACCTTCCGCTCCGAACTCCGCGCCCACTTCGCCCACGGCAAGCCCGTGGTGGTCACCGAGTACGGCACCTGCGCCTACCTCGGCGCATCCGACCGCGGCGGCTCGGCCTGGCAGGTCCCTCCGGACGCAGTCCCCGACGAGGACGAACAGTCCCGCTACCTGACAGACCTCCTGGACGTCTTCGAGGAGGAGGGCGTCGACACCGCCCTATGGTTCACTTTCGCCGCCTACAGCCGCCCTGGGCCCGCGGACCTCGGCTCCTACGGCGTGGTCCGCCTACTGAATGAGGAGTCCCTCTGGGAGCCCAAGAAGGTCTTCCACACCATGGCCTCCCGCCACCTACGGCCCCCGTCGGCCATCGGCCAGATGTGTTGAATGGCCGTCGTGACAGTCCACGATCTGGTGGCCGCGCTGCCCGAACCCGCCGTCCTTCTGGAGCGCTGCCGGGCCTTCGCCGCGCTCGACGCGGTGTTCGATCCGGCCGGGACTTACCGCGCCCACACCTTCGAGCCCTCCTCCGCCGGAACCGCCGCGCGGGCGTGGGGGGAGACGGCCGAGGAGAACCATTACGTGATCTTGTTCGCCCCGGCGGGCGTCTTCGTCCACGGACACGACGAGGAGCGCGACGACGTCCTGCGCTGCCTCATCACGGACACCCGCACCGGCGTCTACGACCCGGAACGGTTGCTGGAGGGGCTGCCGGCCTCGCTCGCCCATCTGCGGGAAGACGTCGAGTTCCTGGACGAGTCCGGCGACTTCCTCGGCACCGTCTGCGCCTGGCGCGAGACGGGCGACGTGCGGTGGCGGTGCGCGCCCTTGCAGATCGACGACGACGAGGACGACGGCGCGGACGACCTGTTCGCCACGCTGCTCGAAGGAAGTGCCGAGACGTACGCGAAGTTCGCCGAGGAGTGCTACTTCCAGGACTCCGTCGACCGGGAGGCGGTCGCGACGATCCTCGCGGGTCTGCCGCTCACCCCCGAGATCGCGGCCAGGCTCAATCCCTCCGCCGACTTCGCGGCGATCGCCGCCGCTGTCGCGAAGACCGGCTTCCCCGTGCAGCAGGCCACCGTCGGCTGAATCCGGCGCGGAGCTTCCGCACCCATTGCCGATCTTGCCGCTGCTTCGCGGAGACATGGCCGGTGACGCGGGCCCCCGCGCTGGTCGTCGCGTTGCGAGGCGGTACGCGAGGGTCCAGGAACGCTCAAGGCCGCCTCAACAGGACCCGCCTAACGTGGAGTGATCCAGTCCCGACGGGGCCGCACGGCCATCGGATGCGTGCCCGGAGACAAGGGAAGGCGAGCACCACATGCTTCCATCGACATGGCGAAGGAAAGCCCGCACCGCTATCGGCGCCCCCGCGAAGCTCGGCCTCCAGCCGGTCAAAGCGCTCCTGTCCGCCCTCCTGACGGTGGGCGCCGGCCTATCGGCGATCGGCCTGGCGAGCCCTGCCCACGCCGCTCCCTACTCCTGCGTCAAAGAGACCTTCATCGCGAGCTCCCACGGCCAGTACGTCTACTCCAAGCCATGGGCGGCCACCCAGTACGGCCCCATCTCCCACGGCCTGGTGGTCAACCCCGTGGACCATCTGGCGGCCGCCGGCTACTTCAACGGGTACACCCACACCTTCAGCGCGACCACCGACCTCATGCACTACGACGACGCGGAGCTGCACCCCTTCACCAACGTCAACAACTCCGACGCCTACAGCGGATCCACCACCACCTGCATCTTCGGCAGGATCCCGACCATCTACGGCCCCGGCGGATACGGCGTCCAGTACACCCCGGGCGGAACCAACGGCCTGCGCGCACGCTGGGGGTCCTACAACTTCTCCACCCTGACCTTCTACCCCAGCAGCGGCTGGATGGAGACCTCGAACTGACCTCCGCCCCGCCCGCCCGGAGCGATCAGGTAGATGCCGGCGTGGGCGGACGGAAGAGGGACGCGTTCGCGTCTCCAATTCCGTCCGTTCCAGTGGAGGACGTAGGTGGTGGCGGACTCCGCGCCGGTGGGGCGTTCGGCGACGACCCAGATGTTCTTGGACGAGACGGCTTGCAGGGAGTAGAGATCGATCGGTCTTCCCCTGCCGTAAGCCCGTCACGAGGACTCTTCCCCTGGACTTTCCAGACCGGTGCGGCTGGCCCGGTATTCGGGGGCTTCGGGAGTCTCCTCGTATTCGAGAAGGTGATTGCCCTCGATGCGCATGCCTTCGAGCGCTCTGCGCACTTCGGCGGGAGTGGCATAGAAGAACTCGCGGCGGGTGTTGACCTGGTTGACGCGACGGTCGGCGAAAGCGCGGTGCAGGTCGGCTTCGAGGGTGACGGCGTCCCGGCTGAAGATGAGGGCGTGGACGTCGAAGCGGAAGGGGACGGAGGCGTCCCCGAGTTCACGGACCCGGTCCATGGGGTCCAACCGCCGGGTGAGGCCGATCTTGACCATGTTCTCGCCGAAGGCGCCGATGTTGGAGATGACGTAGACGTAACCGGTGCGGATGTTGGCTTCGCGCAGGTCGACGTCCTGGATCGCGCCGTCGAGTTCTGAGATCTTCGCGCGTAGTTCCGCGGCGGCCTCGGTGTCGCCGTTGGCCTCCAGGCGGGCCAAGGCCGCCTGGTTGTGGTCGCGTTCGCGTTGCAGGCGCTGGCGTTCGCGGGCGAACTCGCGGGCGGCGCGTTCCTCCTCGCGCTGGCGTTCGCGTTCGGCGCGGAGCTGTTCCTTCTCGCGTGCGGTCTGCTCCAGGTAGTCGGCCGTGAGCCGCAATTCCTGAACGCGCAGTTCGTGGTAAGCCTGGGTGACCTTGATGTCCATGGTCTTGCCGAGCCGTTCGATGGTGGCGGCGCTCTTGGCGAGCCGTTCGATGGCCGACTGGAGCTTGTAAGGCTTCATCGTGCGGACGAGGTTGTCGGCCTCGGCGTTGTAGGCCCGCAGCATCAGTTTCGAGAAGTCGCGGACCATTTTCGTGCCCTGCGAGGTCGAGCCGTTCACCTGCCAGGACGTCGTCCCCTGCACGGCGTGCTGGCCGCGCGCCATGGCCTTGATGCGCTCTTTGACGCGCTCCAGTTCATTCTTATAGGCCAAGGCATTGGCGAGCGGATGCTGGAAGTCATAGACCCCGGCTTCCTGAAGGAGCGCGAGGTCGCGTGTCTCGACGATCTGCGTGCGCAGGGACGCCGCCTCGGCCCGAAGCCGCTGCGCCTCGGAGGCCGCCTCGTTTCGGAGCCGTTGCGCCTCCAACGCGGCTTCGGCTCGGATCCGCTGCGCCTCGGAGGCCGCCGCGGCCACCTCACCGCGGAGCCGGTTGATCTCATGGGCCAGGCCGAGCGCGTCCATCGAGCCCGTCCGGGCGACCCATTCGCGCAGATGGGCGTTCTCGGCCTCCAACTCCTCGATCCGGGCCCGGCGCCCTCCGAGCAGACCACCACGCCGCTCCGGCATGGGCGGGAGCGGCAGCGGCAGCGGAGCCGAAGGCTGCGCCATCGGCGGAACGAGCGGCGCCGCCGGCTGGGGCGGAGGAACCGGCTGCTGGTGGAGCGGCTGCCAGAACTGCCAGCCCACCGGAGCCGGCCCCCACGCCGGATCGGGCTGCCAATCCAGCGGCGGCGTCCAGCCAGGAGGCGGCACCGGCCAGTTCGGAGGCGAGACATACCGCCAGCCCTGAGACTGCGGCATACCGTGCATCGGCGCGAATACCGGCGTCGGCGCTGGCGCTGACGTCGGTGCCGGTGCCGGTACTGGCGCCGGAGGCTCCGGCGGGGAAGGAGAACGCACGAGTTCCACGATGTGAGGAGCGTCCCCGGAATGAAGATTTCCGAAGTCGTGTTCCTCGCCGTTATGGTCGGTCACCGAGAAGAACAGGCGCTGCTGGAAAGACGGCCTGCTCTGCGCCACCGCCACCGCCGTTCGCAAGACGTCCATGGCGAACCCGGAAACGCCGGACCGCACCTCGTCGAACGCCGCGACACGGCGATCGGTGACGACGAGATGAGTCAGCCGCGGAATCGCCTTCACCGTCGCCACCAGCGCGAGAACCACCTCCCCGGGTTCGAGGAGAGCCCGCACCCCCGCCAGAAGCCGCTCACTCGACGTGCTCCGAAGCTCGACACCGATGTACGGCTGCCCCATCGACACATGCCCTCCGCTCCCGCAACAGGG
This sequence comes from Actinomycetes bacterium, assembly GCA_023425615.1. Taxonomy (GTDB): domain Bacteria; phylum Actinomycetota; class Actinomycetes; order Streptosporangiales; family Streptosporangiaceae; genus Actinocorallia. Next base: position 1,435 of record JAFACJ010000236.1, on the reverse strand, counting down.
CATTCGACATTAAGCGCGAGGAGACTCCCTTTCGCAACAAAGATAAAACAATCACGCATCCCGACATTTGATGAATGTGCAAATAGTGTGAATTGCTATTAAATCCGCCCCTTCTCGGCCCCGGAGCCCCTCCCTTACCCACCCCGGCTCCGAAGCGACGCCCGCCGGACACACCGCCCCGGCGAGCCGTACCCGCAGGCCGCATCCCCGGCGGCGGCGAGACCGGTGCGCGGGCGATAGCGGCCGACGCACACCGGGAGACAGCCGCCGAACACCTGGCAAGGTCACGGAATTGGGGGGCCGCCCGCGTTCCTCGAGGGCGCTCCGCCAGGGAACCGGCATTCCGTGCGCCCGAAGTGGCCGCGAGAAAGCTGAAAGCCCTGGTCATCTCGCGATGACCAGGGCTTTCGCCATGGGGTGAGCGAAGGGGCTTGAACCCTCGACACCCAGGATCACAACCTGGTGCTCTACCAACTGAGCTACGCCCACCATGGTGTCGCTTCGGGGTGAAGCGGCAGGATTAAGTGTAGCGGGTCTTCGGGGGTGGTCGTTACTCGTTATCCGCCGACTCCTCCACGATCTTGGCGGAGAGGGCGCGGGCGGTCTCGGAGTCGGGGCCCGGCTGGGGGACGAAGACGGTGGCGCGGTAGTAGCGCAGTTCGCGGATGGACTCGGTGATGTCGGCGAGGGCGCGGTGGCCGCCGTTCTTGACGGGGCTGGCGAAGTAGACGCGCGGGTACCAGCGGCGGGACAGCTCCTTGATCGAGCTCACGTCGATCATGCGGTAGTGCAGGTGGGCGTCGAGGGCCGGCATGTCGCGGGCGAGGAAGGAGCGGTCGGTGGCGATGGAGTTACCGCACAGGGGCGCCTTCTTGGGGTCGGGGACATGGCGCTTGACGTAGTCGAGGACGGCGGTCTCGGCCTCGGCGAGGGTGATGCCGCCGGGGAGTTCCTTCAGCAGTCCCGAGGTGGTGTGCATGTCGTGCACCACCTTGTTCATCTGGGCGAGAGACTCCTCCGGAGGCTTGATCACGATGTCCAGACCCTCGTCGAGGATGTTGAGCTCGGGGTCGGTCACCAGGACCGCGATCTCGATCAGGGCGTCGTGTTCCAGGTCGAGTCCGGTCATCTCGCAGTCGATCCAGACGAGTCTGTCGTTCATGCCCTCAACCTTAAGGGCCGTCGGGCGCTGCCCGTCCTGGCCGGGTTCAGGCCGCCTTCAGGGAGCTGAGGATGAGATCGACGTCGCCGAGGTTCTTGTGGCTGTCGGGGAAGGACAGGAAGAGGCCGACCGGCTGCTTGCCGGGGCGGTCGACGAGGACGATCACGGCGCGTTCGGTGCGGAAGTTCCAGCCCTTGGACTGTGCCTGCGGAAAGCTCACCCGCGCCTCGTAGTACCAGGCCTTCTTGCCGCTCACGCTGTAGGCGCGGGAGG
>JAFACJ010000634.1 GCA_023425615.1 Actinomycetes bacterium | reverse complement strand
CGCAACACCGTCCGCTTCCAAGAGACCATCCAAAGACTCCACGACGACGGACACACCCTCTTCATCGAGACCAGCCCCCACCCCGTACTGACCGGCGCGATCGAGGACACGCCGAGCGCGGGCCCGGCCGTGCTCGGCACGCTGCGGCGCGGCGACGACTCACCGCTGCGGCTGCTGACCGCCCTGGCCTCGGCCCACGTCCACGGCGCGCCGGTGGACTGGACGGCCGTCCTGCCCGACGCGCCCGCCGTCGACCTGCCGACCTACCCCTTCCAGGGGCGGCGCTACTGGCTGGACGACCCCGCCGGGACCGGCGACGCGACCGCGCTCGGGCTCGCCCCGGCCGGGCACCCGCTGCTCGGCGCGGCCATCCCCCTGGCCGACGACGGCGGGCTGCTGCTCACCGGGAGGCTCTCGGCCCGCACCCACCCCTGGCTGGCCGACCACGTGGTCGGCGACGCGGTGCTGCTGCCCGGCGCGGGCCTCGTGGAGCTGGCGGTCCTGGCCGGAGACCAGGCCGGATGCGCGGGCGTGGAGGAGCTGACCCTCAGCGCGCCGCTCGTGCTGCCCTCCTCGGGAGCCCTCCAGCTCCAGGTCACCGTCTCCGCGCCGGACGGCGAGGGCAGGCGCGAACTGGCCGTCCACTCCCGCCCGGAGGACGACCCCGGCGGCGCCTGGACACGTCACGCCACCGGAGCCCTCACCCCGGCGGGACCGGCCGGAGAAGCCCTGCGCGCGTGGCCTCCGCCCGGTGCCGAACCCCTCGACCTGGAGGGCCTGTACCCGGCGCTGGCGGCACGCGGCCTGGAGTACGGCCCCGCCTTCCAGGGGCTGCGGGCCGCCTGGCGGGACGGAGCCGACCTGTACGCCGAGCTCGCCCTGCCCGAAGGCGTCGACACCGCCGGATACGCGCTGCACCCGGCCCTCCTCGACGCGGCCTTGCACCTGCCGGCCCGCGACGAGGAGGAACTGCGGCTGCCGTTCTCCTGGACGGGCGTCGCCCTGCACGCCACCGGGGCCACCGCCCTGCGGGCCCGTCTCTCACCCGCAGGGGACGGCGCCATCGCCATCACCCTGGCCGACCCGGCCGGAGACCCGGTCGCCACGGTCCAGGCGCTGGCCGTCCGCCCGTTCACCGCGCCGGCCGCGCGCCGTGCCGAGGACGCCCTGTTCGGCGTCGGCTGGGTGCCCGTGCCCCCCGGCGAACCCGCGGACACGCGGCTCGCCCTCCTCACCGGAGCGGATCTGGTACCGCCGCCGGGCCTGGAGGCAGTGCCGCGCGTGGACTCCCCCGACACCGCCGAACCGACCCTGCTCCTGGCACCGCTGGCGGCGGGCGGAGACGACCCGGTCGAGGCCGCGCACCACCTGACCGGGCGGGCCTTGAGCCTCCTGCAGGAGTGGCTGGCGGCCGACCGTCCCGACGGCGCCCGCCTGGTCGTCCTCACCCGGGGCGCCGTCGCCGCCCTGCCCGGCGAACGTCAGGCCGACCTCGCGCACGCCGCGGTGTGGGGCCTGGTCCGCTCCGCGCAGAGCGAGCAGCCCGGCCGGGTGGCGGTCGTGGACCTCGGTCCGGGCGGCATCACGCCGCAGGCGCTGGCCGAGGCGCTGTCCGGCGGAGAACCGCGGCTCGCACTGCGCGACGGCACCGCCTACGCGCCGCGGCTGACCCGCGCGGGCGGCGAAGGGGTGCTCCAGGTGCCCGGCGGGGAGCCCGCCTGGCGGTTGTCCCTGACCCGCTCGGGCGCCCTGGAGGGCATGACGCTCGACGCCTCACCCGGTGCGCTCGCCCCGCTCGGTCCGGGCCAGGTCAGGGTGTCGCTGCGGGCGTCCGGGCTGAACTTCCGCGATGTGCTGCTGGCCCTGGGCATGGTCCCCGACGACGGCCGCCCGATGGGAGGCGAGGCGGCGGGCGTGGTCCTGGAGACCGCTCACGACGTGACGGACCTGAGGCAGGGTGACCGGGTCATGGGCCTGATGTCCAGCGGCATCGGCCCGGTCGCGGTGACCGACCGGAGACTGCTGCTCCCCGTCCCCGAGGGCTGGACGTTCGCCGAGGCCGCGACGGCGCCCGTGGTGTTCCTGACCGCCTACTACGGGCTGGTCGACCTGGCGCGCGTCCGGCCGGGCGAGACCCTGCTCGTGCACGCCGCCACCGGAGGCGTCGGCATGGCCGCCGTCCGGCTCGCCCGGCACTGGGGCGTGCGCGTCCTGGGCACCGCCAGCCCGCCCAAATGGCCGGCGCTGCGCGCCCAGGGCGTGCCGGACGAGCACATCGCCTCCTCACGCGACCTCGGCTTCGAGGAGAGGTTCGGCGCCCTCGGCGGCGTCGATGTGGTCCTGAACTCCCTGGCCGGGGAGTTCAACGACGCCTCCCTGCGGCTGCTGGGCGAAGGCGGCAGATTCCTGGAGATGGGCAAGACCGACATCCGGGACGCCGATGAGGTGGCGGCCGCCCATCCGGGCGTGGTCTACCGCGCCTACGACGTGATGGACCCCGGCCCCGACCGCGTCCAGGAGATGCTCGCCGAGCTGGGCGAGCTGTTCGCCTCCGGCGCGATCGGGCCGCTGCCGGTGACCGCGTGGGATGTGCGGCAGGCGCCCGAGGCGGTGCGCCATCTCAGCCAGGCCCGGCACATCGGCAAGGTGGCGCTGACCGTGCCGCGCCCCCCGGACCCGGAGGGGACCGTGCTGATCACCGGCGGGACCGGCACGCTCGGCGGGCTCCTGGCCCGGCATCTGGTCACCGGGCACGGCGTGCGGCACCTGCTGCTGACCAGCCGCTCGGGGCCGGACGCCCCGGGCGTCGCCGACCTAGTCGGGGAGCTGACCGAGGCCGGAGCGCGGGTGCGCGTGGCGGTGTGCGACGCCGCCGACCGCGACGCGCTGGCACGGCTGCTGCGGGAGATCCCCGGCGCGCATCCGCTGACCGCGGTGGTGCACGCCGCCGGGGTCCTGGACGACGGCGTCCTGGGGTCGCTCACCCCCGAACGGCTCGCGACGGTCCTGCGGCCGAAGATCGACGCCGCCTGGAACCTGCACGAGCTGACCGCCGGGGCCGACCTGGCCGCGTTCACGCTGTTCTCCTCGGCCGCCGGCACGGTCGGCGCGCCGGGCCAGGCCAACTACGCCGCGGCCAACGCCTTCCTCGCCGCGCTGGCACGGCACCGCCGCGGCCGCGGCCTGCCCGCCCAGTCACTCGGCTGGGGCCTGTGGGCGCAGGCCAGCGG
>JAFACJ010000616.1 GCA_023425615.1 Actinomycetes bacterium | reverse complement strand
CCAGATCCAGGACGACGACCTCGGGCGGGTCGGCCGCGACCTGCCGCAGCGCCTCCAGGGCCAGCCCGGCGCTGCGCACGAGGTGTCCCAGTGCCCGCAGCTCACGCAGCAGCGCCACTCTGACGTGATCGTCGTCCTCGACCAGCAGTACCGTAGCCACGTTCGGACGATAGAGCATGATCCGGGCGGCGGCCCGCTCACACCGCGGCGGGAGCCTGGCTCTCCTCCGGTTCGGGCGCCTCCTCGGCACGGCGCGCGCCGGGGATCGCGGTGGCGACGAGGGCGGCCAGGAGCGAGACGCCGCAGCCGATGACCAGGCCGGTGCGGAAGCCGTCCTCCGAGGGGAGGCCGACGCCGCCCAGCGTGATGGTCATCTGGGAGAGCACCACGCCGACCACGGCTGCCGAGGCCGAGGTGCCGAGGGAGCGCATCAGGGTGTTGAAGCTGTTGGCGGACGCCGTCTCCGACGAGGGGACCGCGCTCATGATGAGGGCGGGCATCGCGCCGTAGGCGAGGCCCACGCCTGCGCTGCACACGACGGTCACGAGCATCAGGCCCCACGCGGTGTCGAGCAGCGCGAGGGAGGCGCCGTAGCTGAAGGCGATGATCAGGACGCCGGAGATGAGGGTGGTCTTGGGGCCGCGGGCCGCCGACAGCCTGCCGCCCAGCGGGGAGACCGCCATCATCGTCAGCCCGGACGGGGCGAGCCACAGGCCCATCTCCAGCATGGAGCGGCCGAGACCGTAACCGGTGGCGGCGGGAAGCTGCATGAGCTGCGGGATGATCAGCATCTGCGCGTACATCGCGAACCCGATCAGCACCGAGGCGGCGTTGGTGAGCAGCACCCGGGGCCGCGCGGTGACCCGCAGGTCCACCAGCGGGTCGGCGCTGCGCAGCTCCCACAGGCCCCAGACGGGCAGCAGCGCCGCGGCGACGGCGAGCAGGCCGAGGGTCAGGGGGGAGTCCCAGCCCCAGTCGGCGCCCTTGGACACCGGCAGCAGCAGGCAGACCAGGACGGTGCCGAGGCCGAGGGCGCCGACGGGGTCGAACCTGCCGCCGAACGCGTCGTGCTCGGGTACCGGAACCAGGAACCAGATGAGCGCGGCGACCAGCGCGGTGAGCGCGGCCGAGCCCCAGAACAGCGCGCGCCAGTCGGCGTACTCGGCGACGGCGGCCGAGAGCGGGAGGCCGAGGCCGCCGCCGATGCCCATGGAGGCGCTCACCAGGGAGATGGCCGAACCGAGCCGCCGCGCGGGCACCGTGTCGCGCAGCAGGCTGATGCCCAGCGGCACGAGGCCCATCCCCATGCCCTGGAGGGCGCGGCCGGCGAGCATCGGCCACAGCGAGGAGGCGAGGGCGCAGACGATCGAGCCGGCCAGCAGCGGGACGCAGCACACCAGCAGCATGCGCCGTTTGCCGTAGAGGTCGCCGAGCCGTCCGCTGACCGGTACGCACACGGCCGCCGACAGCAGCGTGGCGGTGACGACCCAGGAGGCGTTGGAGGAGGAGGTGTGCAGGATCCGCGGCAGTTCGCCGAGGAGCGGTGTCACCAGGGTCTGCATGACCGCCGCGACGGTGCCGGCGAACGCCAGCACGCCGACGACGGCGTGGGGACGGGAGGGGGAAGCGGCCATGAGGCGTCTCCTGTGCGGTCAGGGGCGCTCGGCTCTCGGGCGCATGTGCGCTACGCACTGGTCATGCATAGAGCACTTGCGTTGCATTATGCATGTGTCATGTATGGCGCATGTCCGTTGCCTCCGTCCGGGGACGGTAGGCGGCGGGGACGGGACGCGGCGGGACGGTGGCGCGCTGCTGCGAGTGCCTGCGGTAGCCGGCGGGCGTGTGGCCGGTGAAGGCGCGGAACGCGCGGCTGAAGGAACTGGGGCTGTCGAAGCCCACCGACAGGGCGACGTCGAGGACGGTCGAGCCGGGACGGGCCAGCGCGGCCATGGCCTTGATCAGCCTGGCCTGGGCGACGAAGGCGCGCCAGGTCATGCCGGTGGCCTCGGGGAAGCGCCGCCGCAGGGTGCGCTCGGAGATGTTGAGGTCGCGCCGGATGTCCTCGGCCGTCACCGTCGCCAGATGCCTCTCGGTGTAGGAGATGACGGACGCGATGAGGGGGTCGTCGCTCGTCGGGAGCCACAGGGGCTGCTCCTGGTGGAGGCAGTCCTCGACGACGAGGGCGAGCGCGGCGAAGTAGACGTCGGCGCGCTCGTCCGCCGCCTCGCGGGTGATCGGCCAGCGCAGCGCGTAGATGATCATCTCGCGGAGCGGCGGCGCCGCGGCCAGCACCCTGGCGCGGTCCCCCGGGTCGCCGGGGAACATCGCGGGGTCGAAGAAGACCGAGGCCGAGTGCACACCGCGCAGCGTGTTGCTGTGCTCGAGCCCCGCCGGGATCCAGATCGCCTGCTGGGGCGGCAGGAGGTAGCGGCCGGCCGCGGTCTCGACCTCGGCGACGCCTTCGAGCGCGTACTCCAGTTGGTGCAGGTCGTGGCGGTGCCAGCCGGTGACGATGTCGGCGTCGTAGGCGAGGGTCCCGGCGCGGACGGAGGGCTCGGCGCGCAGGGAGATCGAGCGTGCCGCCGTGGCCGCTCGGGACAAGAAGCTGTCCGTCATCGCATCGACTCCTTGGCCTCGCCGCTCGTACCCTGTGATGAGAGCTACATTCTCCGACAGTGAGATCGTGGATTCCACCCTGGTGAGGAGCCGTATGAACCTCGACGACATGATCCTGGTGAGCATCGACGACCACGTCGTCGAACCCCCCGACATGTTCGACAGGCATGTCCCGAAGAAGTGGGCCGAGGAGGCGCCGCGGCTCATCGTCGACGACCAGGGCGTCGACCGGTGGATGTACCGGGGGCGGCCGACCGGCGTCACCGGCCTGAACGCCGTCGTCTCCTGGCCGCCGGAGGAGTGGGGCCTGAACCCGGCCGGCTACGCCGAGATGCGGCCCGGCGTCTACGACGTGCACCAGCGGGTGCGGGACATGAACCGCAACGGCATCCTCGCCTCGATGTGCTTCCCCACGTTCGCCGGGTTCAGCGCGGGCCACCTCAGCCATGTCAAGGACGAGGTCACCGTCGTGATGATCCAGGCGTACAACGACTGGCACATCGACGAGTGGGCGGCGGCCTACCCCGGCCGCTTCATCCCGATCGCGATCCTGCCGCTGTGGGACCCGGCGCTGGCCGTCGCCGAGATCAAGCGGGTCGCGGCCAAGGGCTGCCACGCGGTGACGATGCCGGAACTGCCGCACATGGACGGGCTGCCCAGCTACCACGACCTCGACTACTGGGCGCCGGTCTTCCAGACGCTCAGCGAGACGGGCACGGTGATGTGCCTGCACATCGGGCAGGGCTTCGGCGCGCTCACCCTCGCCAAGGACGCGCCCGTCGACAACAAGATCATCCTGGCCTGCCAGATCTCCGCGCTCGGCGCCCAGGACCTGCTGTGGGGCCCGGCCTTGCGCACCTACCCCGACCTGAAGGTCGCCTGGTCCGAGGGAGGGATCGGCTGGATCCCCTTCTACCTCGACCGCTGCGACCGGCACTACACCAACCAGCGCTGGCTGCGCCGCGACTTCGGCGGCCGGCTGCCCAGCGAGGTGTTCCGCGAGCACTCCCTTGCCTGCTACGTCACCGACCCCACCTCGCTGCGGCTGCGCAACGAGATCGGCATCGACATCATCGCCTGGGAGTGCGACTACCCGCACTCCGACTGCTTCTGGCCGGACGCCCCCGAGCAGGTGCTGGGCGAGCTGAACGCCGCGGGCGCCACCGACGAGGAGATCGAGAAGATCACCTGGCGGAACTCCTGGCGGTTCTTCGGCTGGGACGCCTTCGCGCACATCCCCAAGGAGGAGGCGACCGTCGGCGCGCTGCGGGCGCAGGCCACCGACGTCGACACCTCCATCCGCTCCCGCGGCGAGTGGGCCGAGCTCTACGCCGCACGGCAGACCGTCTGAATCCGGGGTGGGATGAGGGGGCCGGGCACCGTCC
>JAFACJ010000584.1 GCA_023425615.1 Actinomycetes bacterium | reverse complement strand
CGCCCGCCGTGGGTGCGGGCCGCCATCGCCATGCCGAGCGGCACCGCGACCAGCAGCGCCAGCGCCACGGTCACGACGACGAGCTGGACGGTGGCGGGGAAGCGGTCGGCGACGACCTGGCCGGCGGGCTGCCGGGACAGGAAGGACTCCCCGAAGTCACCGGTGGCCACCTTCCCCAGATAGGTCCGCAGCTGCTCCGGCCAGGGCCGGTCCCGGCCCAGCTCGGCGCGGCGCTGCTCGACCGCCTCGCGCGGGGCGGTGGGGCCGAGCGCGGCGCGCACCGGGTCGCCCGGGATGAGGTGGAGCATGGCGAAGGACGCCAGCACCACCAGCACCAACGACAGGACGAACCGGACAGCGCGCCGCACCAGGAACATCAGCCCGCCAGTACCCGCACCGAGGTGGGCCTGACGACCCCGCCGATGACCTCCAGGAGGGCGCCCTTGGACGCCACGAGCTGGGTGGGCCGCACGACGGGGACGACGTCCACGTTCTTCACCAGCGCGGCCTCGGCGCCGGTCCACTCGGTGCACCCGGACGCGCCGACCTTCTCGGCCGCCGCGGTGGCTGCCTGCACATAGGCCGGGTTGTCGAGGTGCGCGAAGTTGGAGCCCTGCTGGTCGGGCGAGGGCCCGGACAGGTAGCCCAGGAGCTGGGTCGGCAGGCTCAGGCCCAGCGGCACCCAGGCCACGTCCCAGTCCCCGTTCTTGAACAGCGAGTCGGAGTACTTGGCGTCGGCCGAGCCCTCCAGCTTCGTCTCGACGCCGAGCGCCTTCCACTTCTGCGCGATGTACTCCATGCCCGCCTGGACGCCCGGTCCCGCGGACGTCTGGTAGGCGACGCGCAGGGTGAGCTTCTCGCCGCCCTTGGCGCGGATCCCGTCCGCCCCCGCCTTCCAGCCCGCCGCGTCGAGCGCGGTGGCCGCGGCCGTCGCGTCGGTGGCCGGCAGGTTCGGGGTGACGCTGTCGCCGCGGCACGGGTCGGGCGCCAGGGACGTCAGGTGCGTGGCGGGCTCCCCGTTCCCGCTGGAGACGATGGTCCGCAGCTCCTTCAGGTCCAGGGCCTGGACGAGCGCACGGCGCACCTCGACGGCGGCGCCGGCGCGGTCGTCGCCCTGGTGGAAGAAGAACTCGCCGATGCCGTCGGGCGCCGAACCCTTGCGGATGCCGGGGATGGCCTCGACGCGCTTGCGGTCGGCGCCGGTGAACTGGGCGCCGTTCAGCCCCCCGGTGGTCAGCAGGTTGGCGGCGGTGGACTCGTCCTTGACGACCTTGAGGGTGACCGTCTCCGGCGTCCCGCGGACGATGCCCGCGCCGCCGGGCCCCCAGGCGTAGCCGGCGCGGAGCTTGAAGGTGTAGTGGTCGTTCGCGACGGCCTCGGTGAGCTGGTAGGGCCCGGAGCCCGACGTCTTGTCCTTGAGGACCGTGCGGTCGGCGAGCCCTGCGCCGCACACGACGTACACGGCGGTCATCGACTCCAGCAGGAACGGGTTGGGCTCCTTGGTGGACAGGGTGACGGTCCCCGCCGCCTCGTCGGGCGTGGCGGTCATCCCCGCGGGGATGAGCACGCCGAGCAGCGCCGCCTTGTTCTTGGGATCGGACAGGTAGTTCATCGAGTCGGCGACGGTCTTGGCGGTCACGGCCGAGCCGTCGGAGCAGGTCACGCCCTTGCGGAGGGTGAAGGCGACCTTGTCGGGATGCGTCTCCCACTTCTCGGCGAGCCCGGGGATGATCTTCCCTTCGGCGTCGGAGTACACCAGCGCGTCGTAGGCGAAGGCGAGCGTCGTGTTGGTGGCGCCGAGCACGGCCCCCGCCGGATCGAGCGCGCCGGGGTCGGCGGGTATCGCATAGGTGAACGTGCCCTTGTCCGCGAACTCGGGGGCGGCGTCCTTGTCCTCGGAGTTCTCCGAACTGCAGGCGGCCGCGGTGAGCGCGAACGCCAGGGTCACTGCCAGCGTCTTCTTCATGAACGAGGCTCCCGGGAGGGGGGCGAAAGAGATCCTTTACATTCGCGAACCCCGGCGCGGCCGGTCATCGTCGGATCTTCCAAGCCGGGAGCGGTCGGCTGTCGATCCGTACAACCTGAGCTGGAGCATCATCGCCAGCCTGGCGTCGTGGTCGCCGAGGTCGAGGCCGGCGATCTCGCACAATCGCCGCAGCCGGTACCTGAAGGTGTTGGGGTGGACCTGGACGACGGCCGCCGCCTCGTTGATGTTGCCGAAGGACTCCAGGTAGGCGGCGAGGGTGGGCAGCAGGTCCGAGCCGTGGTCGAGGTCGTGCGCGGCGAGCCGCGCGTAGGGCCCGGACGGTGTCTGGTCCTGCTGGGCGATGAGGTCGCCCAGTTGCAGCAGCAGCGAAGCGAAGTGCACGTCGCGGAAGTCGGCGGCGACGCCGGTGGCGCCGCGGGCACGCAGGACCCGCAGCGCGCGGTCGGCCTCGGCGCGGGATCTGGCGATCTCGCTGATCGATCCGGCGGGGCGGCCGATGCCGATGCTGGCGGCGTGCCGTCCGCCGACCCGGGCCAGGAAGTCCTCGGCGACCTGGCGGGCGCGGGCGCTGCTGCCGGTCAGCGGCAGCACG
>JAFACJ010000227.1 GCA_023425615.1 Actinomycetes bacterium | reverse complement strand
CTTCCTGGCCCGGGTCACCACCCTTCCGGTGATCCTGGTGGCGCTCCCCCTCGGCGCCACCGTCGCCCTCCAGGTCGGCGACCTGGCCGGCCAGCTCGGCGCGCAGTCGGCGACCGGAGGCGCGGTCATCGTCGGCCTCGTCCGCGAGGTGGCGCCCATCGCCGCCGCCCTGATCATCGCGGGCGCCGGCGGTTCGGCCATCACCTCCGACATGGGAGCCCGCAACATCCGCGACGAACTCGCCGCCATGGAGGTGATGGGCGTCAACCCGGTGCACCGGCTGGTCACCCCGCGCATGTGGGCGGCCAGCGTGGTCTCCACCATGCTCGCCTCCCTGGTCATCATGTCCGGCGCCGTCGGCGGGTTCGTCTTCAACGTCCTGCTCCAGGGCGTGACGCCCGGCGCCTACTTCGACGGCGCGCTCGGCCTGCTGCGCGTCTCGGACCTGGTGGTCACCCTGTTCAAGGCGTGGCTGTTCGGAATGATCTCCGCGCTGGTCGCCTGCCACCGCGGCATGAACTGCGCGCTGAGCCCGGTCGGCGTGGGCCGCGCCGTCAACCAGGCGACGGTCGTCGCCTTCATGCTCGTCTTCGCCTTCAACTACATCATCACCACCATCTACTTCCTCGCCTTCCCGCCGGAGGTCTGATGATCATCGACGTCCCCCGCACCGCGGCGGTGCGGCTCCTGCGGGTCTCCTCCGCGGCCGCGGACCGCACGGCCGCCCTCGCCGAATGGCCGCTGTTCTTCCTCAAGGTGATCTTCTACTCGCTCCGGGACATCGTCTTCCGGTTCAAGTACGCCAAGACCGTCGCCCTCCAGGTCAGCGACATCGTCATCGGCGTCGGCGCCACCGTCGTCGGCGGCGGCATGGTCTTCGTCATCTTCATCATGTCCCTGTTCCTGGGCACCGAGGTCGGCCTCCAGGTCTACACCGGCCTCCAGGTCATCGGCGCCGAGTCGTTCATGGGCCTGATCGGGGCGTTCATGAACGTCAGGGAGACCACCCCGATCATCGCCGCGATCGCGCTCGCCGCCCAGTGCGGCTCCTCCTTCACCGCCGAACTCGGCGCGATGCGCATCAGCGAGGAGATCGACGCCCTCGAGGTGATGGGCATCAACTCGTTCGTCTACCTCGTGTGCACCCGGGTCGTCGCCGCGCTCATCGCGCTCGTCCCGCTCTACCTCATCGCGCTGTTCGCCAGCTTCTTCGCGACGCGGTTCATCTCGACGTCCTTCTTCACCCTGGCGCCCGGCGTCTACGACTACTACTTCTACATGTACCTGCCGCCCCGCGACCTGTTCTACAGCGCGATCAAGGTGGGTGTCTTCGCCTTCGCGGTCATCACGATCCACTGCTACTACGGCTACTACGCCAGCGGCGGCCCGGTCGGCGTGGGACGCGCCGCCGGAAAGGCGATACGGCTGTCGATCATCACGATCGTGACGCTGAACCTGCTGCTGTCCTATGTGTTCTGGGGCCAGGGCGGAACGGTGAGGCTCGCCGGATGAACCAGAACCTCTCCCGCCCGCGGCGCATCGCGCTCACCCTGGCCACCGCGCTGGTGCTCGCCGTCACCGGGTACCTCCTCATCGCCAAGCCGTTCGCGGCCAAGGGCGTCCGGGTGACCGCCGACTTCGGCGCCGCCGGGCAGGGGCTCATCAAGTCCTCACCGGTCAAGCTGCGCGGTGTCACGGTCGGCAGGGTCGCCCGGATCGAGATGGCGCCGGACGGCGGCGCCCGGCTGACGCTGCGCCTGAACGAGGGCTCCCGGATCCCCGACACCGTGACCGCCTCCCTGGAGCCCGAGTCGGTGTTCGGGCCCAAGTTCATCGACCTCGTCCCCGGCGACCACGAGAGCACCGGACCGTTCCTACGCGACGGCGCGCACATCACCAAGACCTCCGACAGCCTCGACCTCATCTCGATGCTCGGCGACGCCGACGCCATCGTCTCCGCCATCTCCCCGCAGGACATGATGGTGATCATGGACGCGGTCGGCGAGGGGCTGCACGGCACGGGCGCGAACATCGCCGGGATGCTCCAGAGCACCGGCACCCTGGTGGACGTCGCGCACCGCCAGCGCGAGCGGGCCAGGGTCTTCCTGGCGGACCTCGCCCGGCTCGCCGAGATACGCGGCGTGGGCGCCGACCTGAACACCCTCGTCACCTCCGCCGACCCGCTGATGACCGCCCTCGTCTCGGGGCAGGACCGCGGGCTGCGCTTCGCCCAGGGCATCACGGAGATGACCTCCGCGGTCTCCCAGGGCCTCGGCGCGCACGAGAACGACCTGAGGCAGCTGTTCCGGTCCATGGAGAGGTCAGCGGCCTTCATCAACTCACTGCTCCCCCTCGCCGGGGACACCGTACGGACGGTCATCAAGCTGATCCCCGTCTACAAAGCGCTGGGCTGGACCCCGGGACCCGGGGACAGGCACCTGATCGGGGCCCAGGTCCTCCTGCCGACCGACCCGTGCCAGCTGATCCTCGGCATCTGCCCCGGTTCCCAGGGAGGAAGCTGACATGCCGAGAGCACGTCTCAAGGACGCCAGGGCCCGGCAGCGCGGATCCTCGATGATCCAGGTGATCGCGTTCCTCATCCTCACCGGGGCGCTCACGTTCTTCATCAGCGCCCAGATCGCCAGGCTCGGGTTCGGTGACACCTACCGGCTCACCGCGGTCTTCACCGACGCCAGCGGGCTCATGAAGGGCGACAAGGTCAAGATCGCCGGAACCCCGGTCGGCCAGGTCGGCGAGATCAAGGTCCGCGACGGCAAGGCCCTGGTCGAGCTGAAGGTCGGCGCCAAGCACCGGGTGCCCCGCGACAGCGAGGCGGCGATCCGCTGGCGCGATGCCATCGGCCAGCGCGTGGTGTACCTCATACCGGGCACCGACCCGGCCATGCTGCGCGACGGCGACCGGGTGTCGCGCACCCGGTCGGTCGTGGACCTCAGCGACCTGATCAACCGGCTCGAACCGCTGGCCCGCGGGCTCAAGCCCGAGCAGCTCAACAC
>JAFACJ010000485.1 GCA_023425615.1 Actinomycetes bacterium | reverse complement strand
TGTTTTTATGTGCCTGGGTGGGGGGGGTGGGGGTCAGGTGGGGTGGGCGACGGTCTCGGGCTCGGGCGCCGTGGCGGTCTCCGGCCGCCGTCTGCGCAGGGCGACGGCAAGGAGGACCAGGCCGAGGAGCGACCAGCCGAGGAGGACCAGCAGGGGGCCGGTCATGGCGGCGCCGTCGAAGAAGGCGACCGAGCGCAGGAGGGACGCGGCGGCGCCGGGCTGGAGGAGCTGGCCGAGGTCGCCCCAGGGCTGGGGCAGCAGCTCGGGCGCGGAGGCGGCGCCGGAGAAGGGGTTGCCCAGCAGCAGCAGGACGAGGGCGCCCACGCCGATGCCGGGAGGGCCGATGAGCGAGGCCAGGCCGGTGATGGGCGCGGCGACCGACAGCGAGGCGAGGAGTGTCACCCCCGCCACCTCCCAGTAGGTGCCCGGGGTCAGCGACAGCCAGGTGTGGGAGACCAGGGTGGTGATGAGGCCGCCGAGGACGGCGAAGGCGAAGACGCCGAGCAGGCGTTCGCGCGCGGTGCGGACGAGGAAGGTCAGCAGGGCCGAGGCGGCGATGCCGGACATGATCAGCGGCAGGACCATGGTGGCGAAGCCCGAGCCGCGCGGGTCGTCGGGGTCCGCCGCCACGACGTCCTCGACGGCGGTCCCCTGCGCGCCGTCCTGCGCGGCGGCGGCCTGGGCGAGCAGCTGGGCGACGACGGGACCGGCGCCGGAGGCGGTGAGGACCTTCCTGCCCTGCTGGGTGAGGACGATCGCGCCGTAGACCTCGCGGTCCTCGATCGCGGCGCGGGCCGCCGCCTCGTCGGGGTAGGACTTCAGCTCGAAGGCGCCGGGCTGCGCCTTGGCCAGGGCCTGCTCGACCTGGGTGACGGCGGCCTGCGGGCCCGCGACGCCCAGGGGGAGGTCGCGCGGCGCGGTGTTGGCCGACGGCCAGGCGAACGCGAGCACCATCAGCGCCTGGAGCACTGCTGCGATCAGCGCCGGCAGCAAGGGGTTGGGCCGGGACTTCATGATCGGGACTCCTGAAAATCGGATGTTCGTTCTCTTTAGCTGGGATCATGCTCCCACGCCGTGGGCATTTGTCAAGAACGGCCATCCGTTTTATTTTTGGCGGCATGCCGAAAGTCAGCCCTGAGCACCTGGAGCAGCGCCGCCTCCAGATCGTCGAGGCGGCGAGCCGCTGCTTCGCCGCCAACGGCTTCAGCGGGACCTCGATGCAGGACATCTTCAAGGAGGCGGGCCTGTCGGCCGGGGCGGTGTACCGCTACTTCCCCTCCAAGGCCGAACTCGTCTCGGAGATCGCCAAGGGCAAGCGGGGCGCGGTCGAGGCGGGGATGCGCGCGATCCTGGAACGGGAGGAGCTCCCCCCGCTGCCGGAGGCGGTACGGGAGGTGCTCGCCGTCTTCCTGGAGAACGTGGACGTGGACGGGAAGCTCAGGCTGCTGCCCGAGGGCTGGGCCGCGGCGCTGCACGACGAGTTCGTCGGGGAGATCGTCACCCGGATCTTCACCGGGGTCCGCGGCATCTGGACGGAGTTCGCCGTCCGCTACCAGCGCGAGGGCCGGCTCGCCCCGGGCGCCGATCCCGCCGCGGTCGGCGCCCTGCTCACCTGCTTCATCCCGGGCCTGGTCATGCAGCGCCTGATGCTGGGCGACGTGGACGCCGAGGTCATCGGCCGCGGCCTCGCGGGGGTCGCCGACTTCGCATAGTCCACATACTGATACACATTTCTCATCTCGTGAGACGTCGGGTTAGAGTTCCGGCATGACGGACCACGAGAAGTACACCCATGGCCACCACGACTCCGTCCTGCGTTCGCACCGCTGGCGCACCGTCGCGAACTCCGCCGCCTACCTGGAGCCCCATCTGCGGTCCGGCGACCTCCTGCTGGACGTGGGCTGCGGCCCCGGCAGCATCACGGTCGACCTGGCCTCCCGCGTCGGGCGGGTCATCGGCGTCGACCTGGCCGAAGGGGTGCTGAAGGAGGCGCGCGAGCGGGCCGAGGGCGTCGCGAACGTCTCCTTCCAGGCGGCGGACGTCTACGACCTGCCGTTCGAGGACGGCGCCTTCGACGTCGTCCACGCCCACCAGACGCTGCAGCACCTGGCCGACCCCGTGCGGGCGCTGCGCGAGATGCGGAGGGTGTGCCGGCCGGGTGGCATCGTCGCGGCCCGCGACTCCGACTACGGCGGCAAGACCTGGTACCCGGCCATCCCCGAACTGGACGAGTGGCTGGCCCTGTACTACAGGTGCGCGCGTGCCAACGGCGGCGAGCCCGACGCCGGCAGGCGCATGCTGGCGTGGGCGCACGAGGCCGGCTTCACCGACGTGGTGCCCACGTCGTCGACCTGGTGCCACGCCACGGAGGAGGAGCGCCGCTGGTGGGGCGAGATGTGGCGGGACCGGGTCGTGCGGTCGGCGATGGCCGAGCAGGCGCTGCGCGAGGGCCACGCCACCCGCGCCGACCTGGAGCGCATCTCCCGCGGCTGGCAGTCCTTCGCCGACCACCCCGACGGCTGGTTCAGCCTGTTGCACGGGGAGATCTTGTGCCGAGTGTGACTTCGACGTTCTCCAGGGTTTGGTGCAGTCTTGGGGGATTATGGGAAATCTGATACTGGATCGAATTTCCAAGTCCTACGGTGACCGGCCGGCCCTGGACGGGCTGAGCTTCGAGGTCGGGGAAGGGGAGCTGTTCGGCTTCGTCGGCAGCAACGGCGCGGGGAAGACGACGACGATGCGCATCATCCTCGGCGTCCTCGCCGCCGACTCCGGCGAGGTCCGCTGGGGCGGCGCGCCGCTGGACGCGGCCTCGCGCCGTGCCATCGGCTACATGCCGGAGGAGCGCGGCCTCTACCCGAAGATGAAGGCGCGCGAGCAGCTCGTCTACCTCGCCCGGCTGCGCGGCCTCGCCCCCGCCGCCGCGCGCCGGTCGGCTGACGCCTGGCTGGAGCGGCTCGGCGTCGCCGACCGCGCCGGGGACGAGGTGCAGAAGCTCAGCCTCGGCAACCAGCAGCGCGTCCAGCTCGCCGCCGCCCTCGTCCACGACCCGCGGATCCTCGTCCTCGACGAGCCGTTCTCCGGGCTCGACCCCGTCGCCGTCGACGTGATGAGCCAGGTCCTGCGCGACAAGAGCGCCGAGGGCGTGCCCGTCGTCTTCTCCAGCCACCAGCTCGACCTGGTGGAGCGCCTGTGCGACCGCGTCGGCATCATCCGCGGCGGCCGGATGGTCGCCGTCGGCACCGTGAACGGCCTGCGCGACGAAGGAGAGGCACGGCTGGTCTGCCGGGTGGAGGACGCGCCGCCGGACTGGGCGGACCGCGTCACGGGAATCGCCGCCAGGGAGGGGGAGGCCTTCACCCTCGCCCCCGGCGCCGACGAGCAGGAACTGCTGCGCGCCGCGCTGGCGGCCGGGCGCGTCCGCGAGTTCGCCTGGCGGTACCCCACCCTCACCGAGCTGTTCCGCCACGTGGTGACCGAGGACGCGGAGGAGACGCGATGAGCGCGCTGATGGAGATACGCCTGATCGCCGGACGGGAACTCGCCCGGATCCGGACGAAGATGTTCGTCATCACCACGGCGGTGGTGATGCTCCTGCTGGTGGCCATCCTGGTCGCGGTCAAGCTGCTCGGCGGCTCCTCGGCGCTGAAGGTCGGCTTCGTGCAGGAGGGCTTCGGCGCGCGGATCGCCTCCGTCGCGCCCGCGCTCGACCTGAAGCTGGAGTCCAGGACGGTCGCCACCCCCGAGGAGGGGGAGCGGCTGGTCGAGGAGGGCGAACTCGACGCGCTCGTCCTCGACGAACCGCTGCGCATGGTCGTCAAGGACGAGCCGGACGAGAGGCTGCGGGCGGCGCTCGTGGCACTGGCCCGGCAGGCGGCGCTGGAGGCGGAGCTGAACCGCGCGGGCGTCGACCCGGGGCCGGTCAACCAGGCGGTCGCCGAGGCGGGCGTGCGGGTGGTGGCGCTGGAGGGCGGAGCCGGGGACCGGGAGCGCAAGCTGGGACTGGCGCTCGGCCTGTCGATCATCCTGTTCGTCTTCCTCCAGGGCTCGGGCCTGCTGGTCGCCCAGGGCGTGGTGGAGGAGAAGTCGAGCCGGGTGGTGGAGCTGCTGCTCAGTGCGGTGCGCCCGGGACGGCTCATGGTCGGCAAGGTGATCGGGCTCGGCGTCGTCGGCTTCCTCCAGACCGGCCTCATCGCGGCGGCCGGCGTCGGCACCCAGCTCGCGACCGGCGCGCTCGACCTGTCCGCCGGCGATCTGCTCGGCACCGTGCTGTGGGGCCTGGTGTGGTTCGTGGCGGGATACGCGCTGTTCGCGTTCCTCTACGCGGCGGTCGCGGCGACCGTCTCGCGGCAGGAGGAGATCGGCGGGGTGAGCGCGCCGCTCCAGGTCCTGCTGATGGTCCCCTACCTGCTGGCCTTCACCGTCCTGCCGGGCGATCCCGACGGCCCGGCGGCGCGGATCCTGTCATTCGTCCCCTTCTTCGCGCCGATCCTCATGCCGGTGCGCGCCGTCTACGGCGCCCCCTGGTGGGAGCAGGCGGCGGCGCTGGCGGTGACGCTCGCGACCGTCGGCGTGACGGCGTGGCTCGCGGGCCGCATCTACTCCTACTCGGTGCTGCGCACCGGCGCGCGGGTCGGCCTGAAGGAGGCGCTGCGCGCGCGGAGCTCAGCCTGAGGGAGGCAGCACGCGCCGGTTGGCCAGCGCCGTCGTGTTGACGTGCCCGAGCGGGCCCGACCTGTCGTACAGGACGCAGTGGCCCGAGGCGATCCCGTCCGCCGACAGGTGGCCGCCTGCCTCCATGCCCAGTACGTCGCCCTCGGGCAGCCGGCTGAGGTTCAGGGTGTAGTCGGCGTTGATGTAGTTGAGCCCGCGGGTGCTCCAGTGCGCCAGCGGGCTGGCCAGGTCGGCGGCGAGCGCGACGCGCACCAGGGGCGAGAGCGGCTCGTCGTCCACCAGCCGGTGGAACTCGCGCATCCAGACCCGGCGGCGGTCCTGCCCGCTCCAGTCGCCGTCGCCCTCGCCGATCCGCCACATGGCGAAGGTCGGGACGCTGCCGCCCCGACGGGGGTTGGGCTCGCCCAGCTCCTCGGGCGGCGGCACGTCCCACGGCTCGGGCGCCCATGACACTCCGGGCGGCTGCCCGCCGGGCCTCAGCATGACGCAGCTCGCCCGTGCGATCGGCCCGTCCGGACCGTGCACGTAGGCGTCGACGACGCGGATGCGGCGCCCGTCGCGTACCAGTTCGGTGACCGGCTTGAGCGGCACCAGCCCGCTGTTGCGGTAGAGGTCGACGGTCAGCCGGGCAGGGCGCAGTTCGAAGGAGCCGTGCTCGTGCTCGATCGCCCGCGCCAGCAGGCCGCCCAGCAGCCTTCCGTGGAGCATGTCGGGCGCCCAGGGCCCGCGGGCGTGGGAGGCGGGCACCAGCTCGGAGCCGGAGCGGGTGAAGAACGGGGGCATGGCGACCATGATGCCCCATGGGGAGATCACGGCGTCCGGCACCACCGCGCCGCGGTGCCGGACGGCCGTTCATGGGGATGACGTTATTGAGCCATGCGTCCAGTGAGGTTTCCCTGCCATGAACTGTCTGTTAAGTCAGCTCATCTCGTTGTGGTGGAAGCTGTTAGAGTGTTAGACAAGCGCTTGCTAGGTATATGTCGGTGCGTGTCTCAGGAGGCAGGTGTGGAGCTCGCGCTCACCGCGGAGCAGGAGGAACTGCGCACGTCGCTGCGCCGGTTCTTCGCCGACAAGGCGCCCTCGGCCGAGGTCAGGAGACTGATGGCGACGGACGAGGGCCACGACCCGAAGGTCTGGGCGCAGATGGCGGGACAGCTCGGCCTCCAGTCCCTGGCCATCCCCGAGAAGTACGGCGGCGCCGGATTCGGCTTCGCCGAGGTCGCCGTGGTGCTGGAGGAGATGGGCCGCCGCCTCTACCCCTCCCCCTACCTCGCCTCCGCCGTCCTCGCGGCACAGGCGCTGCTGGCCTCCGACGATGAGACGGCCAAGGCCGAGCACCTGCCCGGCATCGCCGACGGGACGACCATCGCCACCCTCGCCGCCGCCGAACGGGACGGCGCCTGGCGCGGCGAGACACTGGAGACCACCGCCCGCCCCGACGGCGACGCCTACCTGCTGACCGGGGAGAAGCACTACGTCCTCGACGGCCATCTCGCCGACCTGTTCGTGGTCGTGGCGCGCACCTACCGCGGGCCCACCCTCTTCACCGTCCCGGCTGGCACTCCGGGCCTCACCGTCACCCCGCTGCCGACCCTCGACCAGACCCGCAGGCTCTCCCGCGTCGCCTTCGACGCCACCCCCGGCCGCCGCGCCGGGACCGAGGGCGCGGCGCTGCCCGCGCTGCACCGCACCCTGGACCTGGCGGCAGTGGCCCTGGCCGCCGAGGAACTGGGCGGCGCGCAGCACGTCCTCGAACTGTCGGTGGAGTACGCCAAGGTGCGCCACCAGTTCGGCAGGCCCATCGGCTCGTTCCAGGCGATCAAGCACAAGTGCGCGGACCTGCTCACGCTGGTGGAGTCGAGCCGCTCGGCGGCACTGTACGCCGCCCGCGTCGCCGAGGAGGACCCCGCGTCCCTGCCCGCCGCCGCGGCGCTGGCCCAGTCCTACTGCGCCGACGCCTACTTCACCTGCGCCGCCGAGACCATCCAGATCCACGGCGGCATCGGCTTCACCTGGGAGCACGACGCGCACCTGTACTTCAAGCGCGCCAAGTCCTGCCAGCTCCTGTTCGGCACCCCCGCCTCCCACCGCGCCCGTCTCGCCGGCCACCTGGGCCTGTGACGAGACGGGCACGGCGGCGGCACATAGGGCCGCCACTTCGTGACTTAACCGTAGCGGCGCATCTCGTAGTTGCGATCCTCGGCGGCCCTTCGGGCCGCCGCCATTTTTGCGATCAACCGTAGCGCTTCAACTCGTAGAAGAAGTCGGGGACGGTCTGGAGGTCGCCGGAGGCGGAGACCTGGTCGTAGACGTAGCGGGCCACGGCCAGGTCGAGGACGCCGAGGCCGAAGGGGGAGAAGATGACGGGCTTGTCGGCGGGAGGGGTGGTCTTGCCGGTCAGCACGTCGTAGAGGGTGCCGTCGACGAAGTCGCGGTTGCCGGTCTTCTGCTCGGCGAGATGGGGGGAGGTGTTGGCCTTCAGGCAGTGGTCGACGTCGTCGACGATGTTGTAGGCGGACAGGATGATCTCGGGGGAGAGGTC
>JAFACJ010000380.1 GCA_023425615.1 Actinomycetes bacterium | reverse complement strand
AACCCACCCCTCCCCCATCCGGCGGTTCATCCCGCCGACCCCATCGTGCCCCAACCACACCGGATACCCACCCTTAACCTGCCAAGTCAGATCAGGTCACCAAGGGAAATGCCCTTTTCATCGGATTTGTTAGGAGGCGGTCGCCCTCCCCCGACCGACCCTGGAACCGGACGGACCGCCCGACGGCCGCACCGCCCGCCACGACGGTCAACGCCGCCTTCTTGTACGTTTAGCGGGCGAAGAGAACAGTTCCAGCGATCGGGGGTCGTCTTGACGTTCGTGGCAGCGGAGATCGCCAGCCAGCCGGAGTGCTGGCGACGGGCCATCGCCCTCGCCGGAGACGTCCATGAGCTGCCCCTGACGGGCGAACGGGTGGCGGTCGTGGGCTGCGGCACCTCGCTGTTCGTCGCGCAGGCGTACGCGGCTCTGCGGGAGTCGGCGGGACTCGGCGAGACCGACGCGTTCCCGGCCTCGGAGTTCCCCCACGCCCGCAGGTACGACCGGCTGGTGGCGATCTGCCGCTCGGGCACGACGACCGAGGTCCTGGAACTCCTGCGCCGCAGCGCGACGCCCAGCGTCGCGATCGTCGGCGACCCGCGCACGCCGATCGTCCGGATCGCCGGCTCGGTGATCCCGCTGGAGTTCGCCGACGAGCGGTCGGTGGTCCAGACGCGCTTCGCCACCACCGCGCTCACCCTGCTGCGCGCCCACCTGGCCCTGGCCGAACCGTCGCTGCTGCCCGGCGACCTCCTCCGGCAGGCCGCCGACGCGGTGGAGGCGCCGCTCCCCGAGGGCGCCGTCGAACGCACCCAGTTCACCTTCCTGGGCTCGGGCTGGACGAACGGGCTCGCGCACGAGGCGGCGCTGAAGGTGCGCGAGGCGTCCGGGTCCTGGACGGAGTCCTACCCCGCGATGGAGTACCGGCACGGCCCGATCAGCGTGACCGACGAACGCAGCGTCACCTGGTTCTTCGGCACCCCGCCGGAGGGCCTCGCCGCCGACGCCGCCGCGGCGGGGGCCGTGGTCTCGGTCACCGGCCTCGACCCCGCGGCCGACCTCATCCGCGCCCAGCGGCTGGCCGTCGCGCTCGCCGAACGCAAGGGGCTGAATCCCGACGAGCCGCGCAACCTCACCCGATCCATCATCCTGAACTGAACGATGACGTCTTCCACCACTTACACGAACGCCCGTCTCGTCACCCCGTCGGGGGTCATCGAGAACGGCTGGCTACGGGTCGCCGACGGCCGCGTCGAGGCCCTCGGCGAGGGTACGAAGCGGGGGCGCGACCTGGGCGGCGCCTGGGTGCTGCCCGGCTTCGTCGACCTCCACGTCCACGGGGGCGGCGGCCACTCGGCCATGACCTCCCGCGAGGCCATCCGCGAGGCCGTCGCCTTCCACCGCGCCCACGGCACCACCTCCACGCTCGTCAGCCTCGTCACCGCGCCGCTGGAGCACCTCGTGCGGGCCGCCGGCTGGATCGCCGACCTCACCGAGGAGGGCCTCGTCCTCGGCGGTCACCTCGAAGGCCCGTTCCTCGCGCACTCCCGGTGCGGCGCGCAGGACCCCTCCGCGCTGCGCCTCCCCGACCGCGCCGAGCTCCGGCGGCTCCTGGACGCCGGGCGCGGCGCGATCCGCCAGGTGACGATCGCCCCCGAGCTGGTGAACGGCAACGGCGACACCGGCCTGGATCTGATCCGCGACCTCACCGAGCGCGGCGTCGTGGCCGCCATCGGCCACACGGACGCCACGTACGCCCAGGCGAAGGCCGGTATCGAGGCGGGCGCGCGGCTGGTCACCCACGCCTTCAACGGCATGCGCGGCCTGCACCACCGCGAACCGGGCCCCGTCATCGCCGCCGGCGAGCGCTCCGATGTGGTGCTGGAGGTCATCAACGACGGCGTGCACCTGGACGGCGCGATCGTGCGGATGCTCGACCGGCTCGCCCCCCGCAGGCTCGCCCTGATCACCGACGCCATCGACGCCACCGGCATCGGCGACGGCGAGTACCTGCTGGGCGCGATGCGCGTGCGCGTCGCCGACGGGCAGGCGCGGCTGGTGGACAACGGCGCCCTGGCCGGCAGCACGCTGACCATGGACGCCGCCTTCCGCCGCGCCGTGCACGACGTCGGGCTGCCGGTCGAACTGGCCTCCCACTACGCCTCGGCCGTCCCCGCCCGGGTGCTCGGCCTCACCGACCGCGGCACGCTCACCCCCGGCGCCCGCGCCGACCTCGTCCTCCTCGACGACGACCTGCGCGTCATCGAGGTGCCCTGAGACCGGGGGCGCGGCCCGCGGGGGCGTCCGTCAGATCTCGCGGCCCTCGGCGCACAGCGTCAGCCAGACCCGCAGCGACATCTCGAAGGCCATCCGCGCCTCGGGGTCGTGGAGCTGGTCGCCGAACAGTTCCTCCAGCTGGTGCAGCCGGTAGCGGACGGTCTGCGGGTGGACGTGCAGCCGGGTGGCGACCTCGGTGGCGTTGAACCCGTTCTGCAGGCAGGCCAGCAGGGTGCGCGCCAGCCGGTCGCGGTGCCGGGAGCGGATGCCCAGCAGCGGCGCCAGCCGGGTCTTGGCGACCGTCCAGACCAGTTCCTCGTCCTTGAAGACCACCAGGTCCGGCAGGTGGTCGACGCAGCGGATCAGCCCCTCGTCGGGCACCACGCCCCGCTGTGCCAGCGCCAGCACGTCCCTGGCCCAGCGCAGCGACCTGCCCAGCTCGACCGGCTCGACCGTCGGGCCGATCGCGGCGGTCCACTCCCGCAGCGCGTTCTCCAGCATCTGCCGCCGCCCCGGACCGTCGGGGTCGGGCACGACCAGGCAGGGCTCGTGCCGGTTGAGGTCCATCAGGACGTCGGGGGGCAGCGCGGGCTGCAGGAACTCCTCGGCCCGCCGCTCGCGCAGCGCCACGGCCGCCACCGACCTGGGCACGCGCCACTCGGCGCTGCGGGCGGCGTCGGCGATCGCCGCCGGGGAGGCGGGCGGCTCGGCCAGCAGCAGGTCCAGCAGCCGGCGGCGGCGCCTGCTCTGCTCGCCCGCCACCTGCTCGCTCGCCGCGTGGTACCCGGCGGCAGCGGCGGCGGCCAGCTCGTCGAGGAACAGCAAGATCGCCTCGGCCATCTCGCCCAGGGACGAGCGGGGCAGGTCGTAGCGCTCGGACTCGGCGGTGATGCGGCGCAGCGCCACCCGCGCCCCCAGCCGCATCGCGATCTGCAGGTCGTCCAGGCTGCGCCCCTCGCGCGCCTCGCCCCAGCCGATGAACCGGTAGACCTCGGTGAGCTTCTCCAGCGACGCCTCGGGGTCGGCGACCAGCTCGACGAAGTGCTGGAGCGCTCCCTCCACCGCGGCGCGGAGGTTGTCGTTGTACGTCGGGTCGAGCCGCGAGTACTCGGGTACCTTCGCCTTGATCTCGGTGATCATCTCTTCGGCCACGCCGGCCAGGAAGGGCTCGAAGAAGCCGGTCCAGTCGCCGGGGAGCTGGGGGAAGGACCGCGCCGAAGCTCGGTCCACGGCGATGGACATGGCTGGCCTCCCATCAGTACTACGTGGAACGCAAGTTACCTGTACGTTCACTCCGATGCCGCTATCACCCCGACAAAAGAACCGGCTTTCTTGTTACGGACATGACAAATCCTTAACGCGGACCGACGATCAGACGTGCCGCCGTACGCACCATCGCACGTACCTCCTCGTGCGGGCGCGCCAGCGAGGTGAGGCTGACGAGCGCCGACAGCACCAGCTGGCCCACCACCATCTCGACGTCGGCGAGGGAGACCCCGGCCACCGAGCCCAGGGAGTCGTCCGGGTCGATGGCGCCGCGGAACCTGTCGCGGACGTAGCGGAACAGCTCGTTGCGCACGTCGTCCACGCCCGCGTCCTGCGAGGTGACCGCCTGGACGACGGCGGAGGTCAGCGGGAGGTTGTCGGCCGCCAGGTCCACCAGGACCTCCAGCAGGACGCTCAGCCGCTCGGCGGCGCCCTCGGTCGGCACCCGCACGTCGGCGATGAGCTGCGCCCAGTCGGCGGCGACCTCGACCAGCAGATGGTCCTTGGAGGAGAAGTAGCGGTACACCGTCGCCCGCGCCACACCCGCGCGGTCGGCCACGTCGTGCATGGTCACCGCGGAGTAGCCGCCGTCGCTCGCCAGTTCGCGCGCCGCCTGGAGCAGGCGGGCGCGGCGCGCCTGCTGCTCCTTGCTCAGAGTGCGCGTGACGGTGATCCGTATGTCGCCGGTCAAGGGACACCTCCTGTGCTCACCCGCCATGATCCCGCATCCGCGGCGGGAACCGGGCCAAAGGGAGGTCTCAAATACACCACTCAGCGTAGAAATGACCATCATTGGCCGTTTCCCTACGACGACCGGTGGCGGGCGGCGCCGTCACGCGCTCACTTCACCAGGACCACCAGCAGCACCAGCGCGACCAGCGCGATCACCACCGACAGCACGGTGATCGCCGTCGTGCGGCCGCCCTGGGCCCGCCCCCCGGTCCGCCCGCCGCCCTGGACCGGTCCGGGCGGCTGGTAGGCGGCCTGCGCGTAGTCGTACTGGTAGGGC
>JAFACJ010000349.1 GCA_023425615.1 Actinomycetes bacterium | reverse complement strand
CCGCGCAGCGAGAGGAAGAACGGGTTCTCGCCCGGGTTCCACGGCTGGCCGGACGGGACGTCGTAGGCCATCACCCGGAAGCCGCTGTCGGCGTCCACCTGCCCCCACATCACCTGGTCGGCTTCGGACGGCTCCTGGACGTTCCCGGCGTCCTTGTACGTGACCACGGCCATGTCGCCGCCGAACACGGACCGGTAGAAGGTGAGGGCCGCGTGTGCGTCGCCCCGGAAGTTCAGATGTGCCACTGCCTTGACGGACATGATCGTCTCCTTGTCGTCGGTTCGGCGCCCACAGTGGCAGCAGAAGAGGACAGGAAATGGCCTCTACTGACCCCTACCGCTCCTTCCGGCGGCACTCCGACCGGACTTCACCCGGGCAGCGGGGCGGCGATGTAGCGGACGGGAGGGCGTCCGGGCCGGACGACGAGTTCGGTGCCGGCGTCCGCGGCGCGCAGGGTGGTCTCGACGGCCGCGGCGACGTCGTCGGCACTGAGCATAGGGATGCCCGCCGCGCGGAACTGGTCGCGGGCGCCCGCGGTCAGGGGGGTGTCGACCAGTCCGGGGCAGACGGCGCTGAAGCGGATGTTCTCCGCGGCCAGGGCGGGTGACAGCGCGCGGACCAGGCCGATGACGGCGTGCTTGGTCATGGTGTAGATGGGGTCCTGCGGCACGCCGTGCAGGGCGGCCAGGGAGGCGACGGCGACGATGGAACCGCCGCCGCCGGCGCGCATGAGGGGCAGGGCGGCGCGCAGCCCGTAGACGACGGAGTGCTGGTTGACGCCGACGACCGCCTGGTAGCGGGCGAGGTCGAGGGTGGCGGGGTCCTTGTCGGTGCTGTTGACCCCCGCGTTGAGGACCAGCAGGTCCAGTCGCCCTCCGGCGGCCTCCACCGCCTGGACCATCACCTGCGGGTCGGTCAGGTCGCCCACCACCGCGACGCCGCCGATCGCGGCCGCCACCTCCTCCACGCGGGGGTTGCGGTCCACCAGCACGCAGTCCGCATCCGCGGCCGACAGCCGCCGCGCGACGGCCTCGCCGATGCCGCCGGCGGCGCCGGTGATGATCGCTGTGTCCTTCATGGCACTCCTCCGATCTACCTACCTACATGTAGGTAGGTAGCAGGGTAGCCTGGTCGGACGACACGGCATGACGGCGAGGGGAGAATCCCGGGTGGGAGCGGACGGAGGCAGGCGGGAGGAGATCCTCGCCGCGGCGATGGAGATGCTGGCAGATCGCGGCTGGCGGGGGACGTCGCTGAACGCGATCGCCGACCGGGTCGGCCTGACCCGGCAGGGCGTGCTGCACTACTTCCCCAGCAAGCAGGCGCTGCTGACCGAGATCCTGGCCCGCCGCCAGGACCTCAACCGCGAGCATCTATTGGTCGGCCATGCCGGCAAGGACTGGCCCGACCAGCTGGCCGAGGTCGTCGCCCACGACCATGACCACCCCGGCCTCGCCCGCGCCTACAGCGTCCTCATGGCCGAGAGCCTCACCGCCGGCCACCCCGCCCACGCCCACTTCCGCGACCACTACAGCGACGTACGCGCCCGCATGACCGAGGCGTTCACCCGGCGATGGGGCGACCGCCTGCCCTCCGGCCTCACCCCCGCGCAGGCCGCCACCGCGCTCCTGGCCCTCCTGGACGGCATGCAGCAGCAATGGCTCCTCGACCAGGGGCAGACAGACCACCCCGACACCATGCGCGCCACCCTGTCCGTGCTCCTCGGCATCCCCGGTGACCGCTGACGGGACGGAGGCCGGTATTCCTCAGGGGGTATTTCTCAACCCCGCTCATGCCCCTGCCTCCGTCCCCCCGGGCTGCTTGGGGAGAGCGTCGGGGAAGGTGACTCCCGTCAGTTCTATCGGCTGCCTATTCCACTGCCTCCAGACCCGCCGAACCTACAACGAAGCCATCGCGTTCCCACCCCGCCTCACGACCGCCGCTTGACACCTCAACGTGCTCGGATGGCTGGGGACACGCTCGGGAGCGGAGGGCCTACATGGACGCTGAATGATCGCGACCGGGCAGCGGATCCGCGTCCGGCGGCCGTGCGCGACTCCGGCACCGTTATCCGATACATCTCACCCGCGCCGGGCGGACTCCGGTGAGCGCGGTCGGCGCGACGGTCATCGCTCTTCCCGGTGCCGCACGTGGTCTTCACGCTTTGTGACGTTCGCATCCCCTACTCCGGTATGAGGCCGGAAGACCCCGCCGCGGTGTGATCACGACGACGGGTTCCGATTCCTAGCGTGCTCATCAACCCCCTGATGACCGGAGGAATCGCCGATGCGCATCGCTCTCGCCGCCGTCTCCCTGAGCCTGGCGGCGGCCTTCGCCTCCGCACGGCCGGGGCCTTATCCGACACCCACCGGGAACGTGACCGCTGACGTGTCCGCCGCCCTGGCCGTGGCCCGCCGGATCGATGACGTCTCCCGCGTCAGCGCCCTGACCGCCTTCCGGGGACGGACCTTCCTGAAGTTCGACGCCCGTGGCACCGGCCAGGCCGTCGAGGTCTTGGGGGACCTGGAGGCGGCCACCCGGATCGCGGTGGTCGTTCCCGGAGCAGACAACACCCTTGAGAACTACGACAAGCCGAAGTTCGTCGGCGCCTCCGCGAGGAACCTCTACGCCCAGATGCGATCGGAGGCCCCCGCGGTTTCTCTCGCGGTCGTCGCCTGGCTCGGCTACGACAGCCCCCGCTCGATCAGCCCCGCCGCTGTGACCACCGGCCGCGCATCCCGGGCGGCACGGGACCTCGCCTCGTTCACCGACTCGCTCCCATCCGTCCCCATCACCCTGGTCTGCCACAGCTACGGCTCCGTCGTGTGCGCCAAGGCGGCCGCCACGGCCCGCGTGAACGACCTCGTCCTGATCGGCAGCCCCGGTGTCCCCGCCGCCACCGCCTCCGGCCTGGGCACGAAGGCACGGGTCTGGGCGACCCGCTCACCAGACGACTGGATCCGGTATCTCCCCTCCTTCCGCCTGCTCGGCCTGGGCCTGGGCACCGACCCCACCTCCCCGGCCTTCGGCGCGCGCCGCCTCCCCTCTGGCACCGGCCCGCACAGCGCCTACTTCACCCCCGGTTCCGAGCCCCTACGCGCCCTGGCCCACCTCGCACTCGGCACCCCGACGGGAGCCCACCATGAGTGAGCCGTCCCGGCCCACCGCCGCCCCCTCCACCGAACGCGTCCGCGAAGTCGACGCCCTCCGCGCCATCGCGATCACCGGCGTGGTCCTGGGCCACTGGCTGGTGACCGCCTTCGTGGACCGCGGCCACGGCATCCTGGGCGTGGCCAGCCCCCTGGCGGAGATGCCATCGCTCGCCCCGGCCAGCTGGGCATTCCAAACCCTCGCCCTCTTCTTCCTGGTAGGCGGCTACACCGCGACCACACCTCCCACACCAGCTCCTGCCCGCAGTACGCCCTCGCCGCGGAACGATGCCGCTGTTCCCGGCGGGGCTGTTCGTAGCCGTGGTGGTGTGGTCCGGAGGCTGGGGCGTCTGGGGGCGCCGGTGGTGGGGTTGCTCGGGTTCTGGGGGCTGGTGCTCGGGGGATTGTGGGTGGGGGGACTGGCGCCGGAGAGTCTGGAGCGGATCGCGAAGCTGGTGGTGAGTCCGCTGTGGTTTCTCGGGGTGTATGTGGCACTGCTGGTGGCGGCGCCTTTGCTGGTCGGTTTCCGGGACCGGTGCGGATGGGGGGCGCCTGCGGCGGCGGTGGCGGTCGTGGCGGTCGTTGATCTCGCACGGTTCGGGTTCGGGGCGCCGCAGTGGCT
>JAFACJ010000306.1 GCA_023425615.1 Actinomycetes bacterium | reverse complement strand
CTGGAGGACGAGGTGTCGGGCGCCAAGCTCGCCCTGCGCTCCTCGGAACTGGACGAGGACTGCGGGAAGGCGGTCTGGGGCCAGGGCCTCGGCGAGGCGCTGCGCGAGGGCGGCTGCGTCCAGGCGGTCCGCGGTCTGTACACCGACGACAAGAAGGAGTTCCGGGTCGTCGTCGCGGTCTACAACCTGCGTGATGAGGACGCCGCCGACCGGGTGGTGGAGGCGTTCGGCGCGGGTTCGGGGGGGTTCGTCAAACTCCCCGCCAAGACCCCGGCGCGTTTCGGCGAGGGGTTCAGCCTGGCCCGGGGGCTGGCGATGGGGCACTACGCCCTGATCACCTGGGCGGAGCGCGCCGACGGCACCGGGACGGGAACGAGCAGGCCCCTGCTGTCGCTGGTCGTCACGGCGGCCAAGGCGGAGGCGCTCTACGACAGAGCGGCGGGGTGACCTGCCGGAAACCGTGCTGAAACGGTGAGGTTGATCACCTGTTAACAGACAGGTCTAGACCTGGCGGGTCTGGTTTGCCCCGCTATCATAGGGTAAGGATACGGAACGGCCTCGGTCGCGTTCATCGGCCAGGGCCGGGGAACGGTGTGCCCAGGAGCTGATCGACGATGACAGCTACCAGCCGATCGGCAGAGGACAGATGAAAGTTTCGTCAACCCGGTCAGTCGGGCATGTTCCCGACAGTGATGTAACCTCTAGGTAATACTTCGCAGCAGGGCCAACGCCGTCCCGACCTGCACTGGTCAGTTGACAGTGAGTGAACGAACGGGAGGGTTGATGGCGGCTGCTGCCCTCACACCTGGTCAGCCCGGAGCACAGGGTCTCTACGACCCCGCCAACGAGCACGACGCCTGTGGCGTCGGCATGGTGGCCGATCTCCACGGACGCAAGAGCCATGAGATCGTCGAGCATGCTCTGACCGTCCTGCGCAACCTCGATCACCGCGGCGCGGTGGGCGCGGAACCGGACGACGGCGACGGCGTGGGCATCCTCACCCAGATCCCCGACGCGTTCTTCCGCGCCGAGGTGGGTTTCGAGCTGCCCGAGGCCGGCGCCTACGCCGCCGGAGTGGCGTTCCTCCCCGTCGAGGAGGAAGAGCGCGCCGCCGCGGTGGCGCACATCAGCACCGTCATGGCCGAGGAGGGCCTCACCGTCCTGGGTTGGCGTGAACTGCCGACCGACCCGAACTTCTGCGGCCCCGCCGCCCGCCGGGTGATGCCCCACTTCGGCCAGCTGTTCGTGGGGGCAGCGGCCGACGGGCCCTTCGCCGGCGCCAAGGGGCTCGACCTGGACCGCGTGGTGTTCTGCGCCCGCGAGCGCATCGAGCAGGACGTGCGGGTGTACTTCCCCAGCCTGTCCAGCCGCACCATCGTGTACAAGGGCATGCTGACCACGCCGCAGCTGGAGCCCTTCTTCCCCGACCTGTCGGACCGGCGCTTCGACACCGCGATCGCGCTGGTGCACTCGCGCTTCTCCACCAACACCTTCCCGGCCTGGGAGCTGGCCCACCCCTACCGCTACCTCGCCCACAACGGCGAGATCAACACGGTCAAGGGCAACCGGAACTGGATGCGCGCCCGCGAGGCGCTGCTGGCCTCCGACGTGCTGCCCGGCGACATCTCCCGGATCTTCCCGGTCATCGACATCGAGGCCTCCGACACCGCGTCCTTCGACGAGTGCCTGGAGCTGCTGCACCTGGGCGGCCGCTCGCTGCCGCACGCGGTGCTGATGATGATCCCCGAGGCGTGGGAGAACCACACCGAGATGGACCCGGCACGCCGTGCCTTCTATGAGTTCCACTCCACCCTCATGGAGGCGTGGGACGGCCCCGCGTCCGTCTCCTTCACCGACGGCACCGTCGTCGGCGCGGTCCTGGACCGCAACGGCCTGCGCCCCGGCCGCTACTGGGTGACCGAGGACGGCCTGGTCGTCCTGGCGTCCGAGGCCGGCGTGCTGGACATCGCGCCGCAGAACGTGGTCCGCAAGGGCCGCCTCCAGCCCGGCAAGATCTTCCTGGTGGACACCGAGGCCGGCCGGATCGTCGAGGACGACGAGGTCAAGGCGTCGCTGGCCGCCGAGCACCCCTACCAGCAGTGGCTGGATGAGGGCCTGGTGCGCTTCGAGGAGCTGCCGCAGCGCCGGCACGAGGTGCCCACCCACGAGACCCTGGTCAAGCGCCAGCAGTCCTTCGGCTACACCAACGAGGAACTGCGGATCATCCTGTCCCCGATGGCCAGGACCGGCGCCGAGCCCATCGGCTCCATGGGCACCGACACGCCCGTCGCCGCACTGTCGGAGAAGCCGCGCCTGCTGTTCGAGTACTTCAAGCAGCAGTTCGCGCAGGTCACCAACCCGCCGCTGGACGCCATCCGCGAAGAGATGATCACTTCGCTGCAGTCCACCCTCGGCCCCGAGGGCAACCTGCTGGCGCCCGGCCCCGACTCCTGCAAGCGGCTGGTGCTGCCCACCCCGATCCTGGACAACGACGAGCTGGCCAAGATCATCCACATCGACGACGAGGGCTCCCTGCCGCATCTGCAGGCCCATGTCGTGCACGGCCTGTACAAGGTCGCCGGGGGCGGCGAGGCGCTGCGCAGGCGCCTGGATGAGATCTGCTCGGAGGTGTCCCGTTCCATCGCGGCCGGCGCGCGGATCATCGTGCTGTCCGACCGCGGCGCCGACTCCGGCCTGGCCGCCATCCCGTCGCTGCTGCTGACCGGCGCGGTACACCACCACCTGATCCGGGAGAAGACCCGCACCCAGGTGGGCCTGGTCATCGAGACCGGCGAGGCCCGCGAGTGCCACCACATGGCGCTGCTCATCGGCTACGGCGCCTCGGCCGTCAACCCCTACCTGGCCATCGAGACCGTCCAGGACCTCGCCGCCCGCGGCGAGCTGCCCGGGGTGGACGAGGCAAAGGCAGCCCGCAACGTCGTCAAGGCGTACGGCAAGGGCGTCTTGAAGATCATGTCCAAGATCGGCGTCTCGACCGTCGCGTCCTACACCGGCGCGCAGATCTTCGAGGCCGTCGGCCTGGGCCAGGAGGTCATCGACCGCGCGTTCGTCGGCACCGCCTCCAAGCTCGGCGGCGTCGGCTTCGACGTGGGCGCCGCCGAGACGGCGGGGCGGCACGCCCGCGCCTACCCGGCCGGCGGCAACGAGGCGCCGCACCGCACCCTTGAGGTCGGCGGCGAGTACCAGTGGCGGCGCGAGGGCGAGCCGCACCTGTTCAACCCGCAGACGGTCTTCAAGCTGCAGCACGCCACCCGCACCCGGCAGTACGAGATCTTCAAGGAGTACACGCGGCTGGTGGACGACCAGTCCGCCAGGCTGATGACCCTGCGCGGCCTGTTCTCCCTCAGGTCCGGCCGCCCCTCGATCCCGATCGAGGAGGTCGAGCCGGTCGGCGAGATCGTCAAGCGCTTCTCCACCGGCGCGATGTCCTACGGCTCCATCTCCGCCGAGGCGCACGAGACCCTCGCGATCGCGATGAACCGGCTGGGCGGCAAGTCCAACACCGGTGAGGGCGGCGAGGACCCCCGGCGGTTCACGCCCGACGCCAACGGCGACTCCCGCCGCTCGGCGATCAAGCAGGTGGCGTCCGGCCGGTTCGGGGTGACCTCCGAGTACCTCACCAACGCCGACGACATCCAGATCAAGATGGCGCAGGGCGCCAAGCCCGGCGAGGGCGGCCAGCTGCCCGGCCACAAGGTCTACCCGTGGGTGGCCAAGACCCGGCACTCCACGCCGGGCGTCGGCCTCATCTCGCCGCCGCCGCACCACGACATCTACTCCATCGAGGACCTCGCCCAGCTCATCCACGACCTGAAGAACGCCAACCCGCAGGCGCGCGTCCATGTGAAGCTCGTCTCGGAGATCGGCGTCGGCACGGTCGCGGCGGGCGTGTCCAAGGCGCACGCCGACGTCGTCTTGATCTCCGGGCACGACGGCGGCACCGGCGCCTCCCCGCTGACCTCGCTCAAGCACGCCGGCACCCCCTGGGAGCTGGGCCTCGCCGAGACCCAGCAGACCCTGCTGCTCAACGGCCTGCGCGACCGGATCGTGGTGCAGACCGACGGCCAGATGAAGACCGGCCGCGACGTCGTCATCGCCGCCCTGCTGGGCGCCGAGGAGTACGGCTTCGCGACCGCGCCGCTGGTCGTCTCCGGCTGCATCATGATGCGGGTCTGCCATCTGGACACCTGCCCGGTGGGCGTGGCGACCCAGAACCCGGTGCTGCGCGAGCGGTTCGCCGGCAAGCCCGAGTTCGTGGTGAACTTCTTCGAGTTCATCGCCCAGGAGGTGCGCGAACTGCTGGCCGAGCTGGGCTTCCGCAGCCTGGAGGAGGCCATCGGGCACGCCGAGGTGCTGGAGACCCGCGCCGCGATCGAGCACTGGAAGGCAGCGGGCCTCGACCTGTCGCCGATCTTCCACCGGCCCGAGCTGCCCGAGGGCACCGCGCTGCGCTGCGTCACCGTCCAGGACCACGGTCTGGACAAGGCGCTGGACAACACGCTGATCCAGCTCGCCGAGGGCGCCGTCGCGTTCGGCGACCGGGTCAAGCTGGAGCTGCCGATCCGCAACGTCAACCGGACCGTCGGCACCATGCTCGGCCACGAGGTGACCAAGAAGTGGGGTGGCGAGGGCCTGCCCGACGACACCGTCGACATCACCTTCACCGGCTCGGCCGGCAACTCCTTCGGCGCGTTCGTACCGCGCGGGATCACCCTGCGCCTGATCGGCGACGCCAACGACTACCTGGGCAAGGGCCTGTCGGGCGGCCGGATCACGGTGCAGCCCGACCCCGAGGCGCGGTTCAACGCCGAGGACCAGATCATCGCCGGCAACGTGCTGCTGTACGGCGCCACGTCCGGTGAGGTCTTCCTGCGCGGCCTGGTCGGCGAGCGGTTCTGCGTCCGCAACTCCGGCGCCACCGCGGTCGTGGAGGGCGTGGGCGACCACGGCCTGGAGTACATGACCGGCGGCCGTGTCGTCATCCTCGGCCCGACCGGCCGCAACCTGGCGGCGGGCATGTCCGGCGGCATCGCCTACGTGCTCGACCTCCAGCCGCAGCGGGTCAACCCCGAGATGGTGGAACTGGAGACGCTGACCGCCGACGACCGCAGGTTCGTGCACGACCTGGTGTCGCGGCACGCCGAGGAGACCGGCTCCACGGTCGCCGCCAAGCTGCTGGCCGAGTGGGACTCCTCGGTGGAGCGGTTCAGCAAGATCATGCCGCGTGACTACAAGCGGGTGCTGGCGGCCATGGCCGCCGCCGAAGCCGAGGGACGCGACGTCGATGAGGCCGTCATGGCCGCGGCACAGGGATAGGAGGTACCTCGATGGCTGACCCCAAGGGGTTTTTGAAGGTCACACGGCGTGAGCTGCCGGCCCGGCGTCCGGTGGACGTGCGGATCCGTGACTGGAAGGAGGTCTACGAGGACTTCCAGCGCCCGGTCCTGGAGCGCCAGGCCAGCCGCTGCATGGACTGCGGCATCCCGTTCTGCCACCAGGGCTGCCCGCTCGGCAACCTCATCCCCGAGTGGAACGACCTGGTCTACAAGCAGGACTGGCACGGCGGCATCGAGCGCCTGCACGCCACCAACAACTTCCCGGAGTTCACCGGGAAGCTGTGCCCCGCGCCGTGCGAGA
>JAFACJ010000304.1 GCA_023425615.1 Actinomycetes bacterium | reverse complement strand
GATCGCGGTGTGCGGCGCGGGCTGGCTGCTGGCCCAGGGCCGCGCCGTGTCGCTACGGCGTCTGCCGCTGCCGGGCGGGCGCAGGAAGGCGCTGACGAACGGGGCGGTGGCCGACCTCACCCGGGAGGTGCTGGGGCTGCCGGGCGTGCACGACGTGCGGATCCGGCTGACCGGCTCCCGTTCCCGGCCCCGGGTGCTGCTGCAGATCCTCTGCCATGAGAGCGCCGATCTGGGGCTGCTGCTCACCCGGATCAGCGAGGACCTGCTGGCGGGTTTCCGCGAGACCGTGGGGATGCCGGATCTGCATGCGGTGCTGAGGTTCCGGGTGGTCTATCAGGAGACGCGGATCGCTTAAAGAGTGCTCTACCACCATTTGTCGGTTCTGATGGCGTGCGGTACCGCCACGCCTCATACAGTTCTTACAAGTCGCTCCTATCCGTACGCAGGGGGTAGGCATCGACCGGAAGTGACAACGGCAGCATCCTGTTCGACACCAGGGCGAGTGAAAGGAGGCTGCGAGATATCGAGACACCAAAGCTAGACCTTCTGCTCGAGATCGGCGACGCGCCTCGCGCGTCGCCGATCTCTGCGTGACAGCCGGAACTCCGGGGCCGGCGGGGATCCAGGGTCGGCGGAGATTCCGTGTGATCTGTGGGATTCTGGTCGGATGAGTGGGGATTGGTGGGTGACGGGCCTGGCGGGTTTCTGCGCCGGGCTGCTGATCTCGGTGGTGACCGCGCCGGTGGGCGTCTCGGGCGCGGTGTTCCTGCTGCCGGTCCAGCTCAGCGTGCTGGGCGTGCCCAATCCCGCCGTCACCCCCACCAACCTGCTGTTCAACGTGGTCGCCGGGCCGGGGGCGCTGCTGCGGTTTCGCAGCACCGGGCAGCTGGCCGGGCCCCTGGCACGCCTGCTGGTGGCGGGCACCGTGCCGGGCGTCGTCGTCGGAGCGGTGATCCGGGTGTTCGTCCTGCCAGGGCCCCGGGTGTTCCGGCTCCTGGTCGCCGCCTTCCTGCTGCCCCTGGGCCTGTGGCTGTGCCTGGGCACGGGGCGCCCTCCGGCGCGGCCGCGCGCCGCCGCGCCGTCCGACCGGTCCACGACCCTGCTGGCCCTGGCCGTCGGGGTCTTCGGCGGGATCTACGGGGAGGGGGGCGGCTCCCTGCTCGGACCGCTGCTCGTGGGCCGCGGCCTGCCCGTGGCCGCGGTGGCGCCCGCCGCGCTGGCCTCGACCTTCGTCACCTCGATCGTGGGCGCCGCGGCCTACGCCGTCCTGTCCCTGCTGGCGTCCGGCGACATCGCCCCGGTCTGGAGCCTGGGCTTGATGTGCGGCCTGGGCGGGCTCGTCGGCGGCTACCTGGGCGCCCGCCTCCAGCCGCGGCTGCCGGAGCGGGCGCTGCGGCTGCTGCTGGGCGCCCTCGCCGTCGTCGTGGCGCTCCTGTATCTGGCGCAGGCCCTCGGCTGTCCGCCTGCCCCGGGGGAGCGCCGCGGCCGGCGGAAGGCACGTCGCCCCACGCGGACGGAGGGGCAGGGCTCGGCCAACAGGTGTACGGATGGGACGATGGGAAACGTTCTCGCCGTGTGCCGGTCACAAGGAGCTCCCCAGGTGCCAACCTCCGCTCAGAAGACAACGCCGCTGTATGAGCTGCACAAAGAGCTCGGCGGCACGATCGTCGACTTCGCCGGGTACCTCATGCCCCTGCGCTACGGATCGGAGACCGCCGAGCACCGGGCCGTGCGCGGCGGCGCGGGGATCTTCGACCTCTCGCACATGGGTGAGATCTTCGTTACAGGCGAGCAGGCGGCCGAGGCGCTGGACCACGCGCTGGTGGGCAGACCCTCGGCGCTGGAGGCGGGCCGCGCCCGCTACACGATGCTGGTCGCGCCGGACGGCGGGGTGCTGGACGACCTGATCGTCTACCGGCTCAGCCGGCACGGGTTCCTCGTCGTCGCCAACGCCGCCAACGTCGAGACCGTCACGCGGGAGCTGACGGCCCGCGCCGAGGACTTCGAGGCCGTCGTCGACGACCAGTCCGCCGGCTACGCGCTCATCGCCGTCCAGGGGCCGCGCGCCCAGGCGATCTTGGAGCGGCTGACCGACGCCGATCTGGCGGGGCTGAAGTACTACGCGCTGATCAGCGGGACGGTGGGGGGCGTTGTCGCCTTCATCGCCCGAACCGGATATACCGGGGAGGACGGGTTCGAGCTCTTCATCCCGGCCGAGGAGGCGGTCGCGCTCTGGCGGAAGATCGCCGAGGCCGGGGGCGAGGAGCTGGTCCCGTGCGGACTGTCGGCGCGTGACACGCTGCGGCTCGAAGCGGGCATGCCGCTGTACGGGCATGAGCTGACAGCCGACGTGACGCCGTACGATGCTGGTCTCGGCCGGGTCGTGCGGCTGGAGAAGGACTTCGTGGGACGCGACGCCCTCGCGGCGGTCGCCGAACGCGGGCCGTCCCGCAGGCTCGTCGGGCTCATCGCCCGGGGCAGGCGGGTCCCGCGCGAGGGATACCCGGTGATCGGAGCGGACGGCGAACGCTGCGGCGTCGTGACCAGCGGAGCCCCCTCCCCGACCCTGGGCAAGCCCATCGCCATGGCCTACGTCGGGACCGGCGCCGTGCCGGTCGCCGTCGACATCCGAGGAAAGCACGAACCGGTCGACGAGGTCGACCTGCCCTTCTACAGGAGAACTGACAAGTGAGCGTTCCTGAGCAGCTCCGCTACACCGAGGAGCACGAATGGGTCTCGGGCCTGGACGGTGAGGACGGTATCGTGACCGTCGGGATCACCGACTACGCCGCCGAGGCCCTCGGCGACATCGTGTACGTCTCGCTGCCCGCGGAGGGGGATGCGGTGACCGCGGGCGAGCCGTGCGGAGAGGCCGAGTCCACCAAGTCGGTCTCCGACATCTACTCGCCGCTGTCGGGCGAGGTCGTGGCGGTCAACCAGGCGGTCACCGAGGACCCCGGCACGATCAACGCCGACCCCTACGGCGAGGGCTGGCTGTATCGCATCCGCATCGACGACGACAATCCCGAGCTGCTCGACGCCGAGGCATACTCCAAGATCATCGAGGAAGCATGAGCACCCTGTTCCAGCACCTTTCCGAAGCCGATCCCGAGGTCTACCAGGCGGTCCGCGCCGAGCTGGGGCGGCAGCAGCACACCCTGGAGATGATCGCCTCGGAGAACTTCGCCCCGGTGGCGGTGCTCGAGGCCCAGGGCTCGGTCCTCACCAACAAGTACGCCGAGGGCTACCCCGGCAAGCGCTACTACGGCGGCTGCGAGTACGTCGACGTCACCGAGCAGCTGGCGATCGACCGCGCCAAGGAGCTGTTCGGCGCCGAGCACGCCAACGTCCAGCCGCACTCGGGCGCCCAGGCCAACACGGCCGTGTACTTCGCCCTCCTGGACCACGGCGACACCATCCTCGGCCTGGACCTGGCGCACGGCGGCCACCTCACCCACGGCATGCGCCTGAACTACTCGGGCAAGTTCCTGAACGTGGTGCCCTACCACGTCCGCGAGTCCGACGGCCTGGTCGACATGGACGAGGTGGCGGCGCTGGCGGCCGAGCACCGGCCCAAGATGATCGTCGCCGGCTGGTCGGCCTACCCGCGGCAGCTGGACTTCGCGCGGTTCCGCGAGATCGCCGACTCGGTCGGCGCGCTGCTGTTCGTCGACATGG
>JAFACJ010000231.1 GCA_023425615.1 Actinomycetes bacterium | reverse complement strand
CCTTCACCCTCCGCTTCCCACCCGGGGGTGAGGCGGCCTTCTCACACCCGGCCTACCTTCGCGGTGAGACCCGGACCGAGGAGGAGACAGGGTGCCCCATCGGATCGTGCACATGCTGCGTGCCCGTGGCACGGGCCGCCGTCCGGTCATGCTGGCGATAGCGGGGGACAGTGCCGCCGGCAAGACGACGCTGACCAGGGGGCTGGTCGAGTGTCTCGGCGAGGACCGCATGACCGCGGTCTGCGTCGACGACTACCACCGCTACGACCGGGAGGAACGCAGGAACAAACCGTTCACCGCCCTGCACCCCGACTGCAACCACATCGACGTGATGGAGCAGCACCTGCAGCTGCTGGCCATGGGCGAGCCCATCCTCAAGCCCGTCTACGACCACGGCAGCGGCAGGCTGGTGCGGCCGGAACTGGTCGAGCCGCGGGACTTCGTCATCGTCGAGGGGCTGCTGCCGCTCTACAGCAAGATGGCGCGCGCCTGCTTCGACATCACCGTCTACCTCGACCCGCCCGAGGAGCAGCGCTACGCCTGGAAGATCCAGCGCGACACCACCAAGCGCGGCTACACCCCCGAACAGGTCGGCGAGGAACTGCGGCGCCGCGAACTGGAGAGCGCCGCCTTCATCCGCCCGCAGCGCAGGCACGCCGACATCGTCGTGCGCTTCGGGCCGCTGGCCGGACGCGACGAGCCGGCCGACGCACCCCTGTCGGCCGAGCTGCTGCTGCGCCCCACCATCGACCACCCCGAACTGGACGAGGTCGTGCGCGGCGCGGACGCGCTGCACCTGCGGCTGCTGCGCGACACCGACGGACGCCCCGTCGACTCCCTGCACTATGTTGGTGCCGTATAAGGTCCCGACATACGCCGACTGGGAGGTGGGTACGCTGCGCCCCGAGGATCTGTACCGGCTCGAAGGCGAGCTGCCCGAGCTCGACCGCCCGGTACTGCTGCACCGCCTGGAAGGCTTCATGGACGCCGGATCCGCGGGAAGGCTCGTACGCGATCACCTTCTGGAGACCCTGGAGCACGAGGTCATCGCGGTCTTCGAGCTGGACGAGCTCATCGACTACCGGGCACGCCGCCCGATGATGACCTTCGACGGCGACCACTGGGAGTCCTACGAGAAGCCCGAGCTCCTGCTGCACCTGGTCCACGACTCGGTCGGCCAGCGGTTCCTGCTGCTGGACGGGCCAGAGCCCGACCGCTCCTGGGACAGGTTCACCGCCTCCGTCCAGTCGCTGATCGAGCGGCTGGACGTGCGGCTGAGCGTGACCGTGCACGGCATCCCGATGGGCGTGCCGCACACCCGCCCGATCGGGATGACCGCGCACGGCACCAGGCCCGAGCTGCTCAACCGCCCCAAGTCGCCCTTCGGCCGGATCCAGGTGCCCGGCAGCGCCGCGGCGCTGCTGGAGCTGCGGCTGGGCGAGGCGGGCCACGACGCGCTGGGCTTCGCCATCCACGTTCCGCACTACCTCGCCCAGTCCGCCTATCCGGCGGCCGCGGTGACGGCCCTCGACACCATCGTCAACGCGACGGGCCTGGCGCTCCCCGGCGACGCCCTGCGCGAGGCGGCGGCCGAGACCGACAAGGAGATCGCCGAGCAGGTCGAGGGCTCCGACGAGGTGCAGAAGGTGGTCCGCGCCCTGGAGCAGCAGTACGACGCGTTCGCCGGCTCCGCCGACCGCGAGTCGCTGCTGGCCGAGGACACCCCCATGCCGACGGCCGAGGAGCTCGCCGCGCAGTTCGAGCAGTTCCTCGCCGAGCAGGAGGGCGACTCCTGACCGGCTACCAGCTGCTGCTGGAGGAGTCGCAGCCGCTCGACGAGGAGCTGCCGGAGTCGTAGCTGGAGCCGGAATGGTGCACGTCGTCGTATTCGTCCCCGTGGTGTGAGGCGTTCCCGCCGGAGTGGCTCGCGTGGTACCGCATGCCCGCCTTCGTGGTGGGGAAGAGGAAGGTGAGGTCGTTCATGGGAGCCCGTTCTCTCGGTAGCGCCTTCTCTCTTCTGGGATGCTCGTCCTGCCTCTTCGGTTCTGCCCGGGTCTTCGGCTATCGCGGGGTGAAGACGGCGAGGCGGCCCGCCCGGGTGGGGGTCTCGATCTGGTCGACCACCGCCACCGCCAGGTCCGCGTAGGACAGGGGTGCGTCGACGAGCCGGTCGCCGCCGAACTCGTAGCGCCCCGTGCGCGGGCCGTCCGGGTCGGAGGCCGCCGGAGGGGTGAGCACGAGCCAGCGGACGGGGGTGGAGGCCGCGCGCAGCCGCTTCAGCCCGGCGTCGTGGGCGCGGGCGAACGGGCGGATCTGCTCTGGGAACAGCGCGGGATCGTCCATCACCAGGCCGCCTTCGGGGGTGAGGAGGGTGGCGAACAGCCCGATGAGCAGCAGCGACGGGACGCCTGCCTTCTCCAGGGCCGGGAGCAGCGCGTCGACGCTCTTCACGTAGAAGTCCGGGTCGAGGGTGTCGAATCCCTGCTCGGGGCCGCTGAACGGGGTCACCGCGTGGACGGCGGCGTCGTGTCCGGGGACGAGCGCCGTCACGTCCTCGGGCACCGTGACGTCGCCGCGCACCAGGGTGACGCCGGGACGTTCCAGGTCCCGGTGGGCGTCGGGGTTCCTGACCGCGGCGGTGACCTCGTGGCCGCGGGAGAGCGCCTCCCGCGTCACCGCGCGTCCCGCCCTGCCGCCCGCGCCGAAAACGATGATCCTGCTCATGTCCGTCCTCTCGTCCACGGCGTCCGCGTCGTTCGCGTCGTCCGTGGCGGGACGGTAGCTCCAAGATCCCCGGTCACTTCAACGGTACCGGCGCTAACCTGCGGGCATGAGGGAACCGCTCTCCCCCGACATGTTCGACCCGATGTGCCCTTCCAGCGCGATGCCGATCCAGATCGGCGGCAAGTGGACGGGGATGATCGTCCTGTGCCTGGAGCACTCCCCGCGCCGGTTCACCGAGCTGCGCGCGGTCCTGCCCGCCATCACCCACAAGGTCCTCGCCGAGACCCTCCGCGCGATGGAGCGCGACGGCCTGCTCACCCGCTCGGCCCACGATGAGAACCCGCCGCGCGTGGAGTACGAACTGACACCGCTGGGCCGCAGCCTCCTGGACCTCATCGCCGCGGCCCGCGTCTGGAGCCGGGAGCACCTCCCCTCCCTCCTGGAGGCGCGCCGCGCGCACGAGGAGGCCGTCTGAACGGCGGGCCGTGTGTGGGCTTCCTCATATCCCCGCGGCCCTCGGGCGCGGTAGCGTAAGTATCCACTTACTGCCGAGGAGGTCGCCGTGC
Organism: Actinomycetes bacterium; assembly: GCA_023425615.1. Lineage (GTDB taxonomy): Bacteria > Actinomycetota > Actinomycetes > Streptosporangiales > Streptosporangiaceae > Actinocorallia. Next base: position 517 of record JAFACJ010000231.1, on the reverse strand, counting down.
GCATCGCCTACCTTGTCTATCCCGGATTCACCGCGCTCGACCTGGTCGGGCCCTACGAGGTGATCAGCCGCTGGCCCGGCGCTCAGGTGCACTTCGTCGCCACCGCGCAGGGGCCGGTGCGCGCTGACGTCGGGCTGACCGTGCTGCCGACCGACACGCCGTCCACGGTGCCCCAGCCAGACGTGATCGTCATTCCCGGCGGCGGTGACACCGCCTCCCTGGAGGCCACCGAGGACGCCGAGCTGATCGGCTGGATCCGGCGCGCCGCCCCCGGCGCGACATGGCTGGCCTCGGCGTGCACCGGAAGCCTGCTGTACGCCGAGGCGGGACTGCTGGAGGGCCGCCGCGCCACCACGCACTGGAGCATGCGGGAGGCACTGCGCGCGATGGGCGCCAAGGTCGTCGCCGAACGCGTCGTCTTCGACGGGAACATCGTCACCGGCGCCGGGGTCTCGGCCGGCATCGACATGGCGCTGGCGCTGACCGCCCGCGTCCACGGCGAGGAGCAGGCCAAGGC
>JAFACJ010000165.1 GCA_023425615.1 Actinomycetes bacterium | reverse complement strand
CCCCTACCTCGGCCGCCGGATAGCGATGATCTACCAGGACGCGCTGTCCGCCCTCAACCCCTCGATGACCATCGGCGCCCAGCTGAAGCAGCTCGTCCGGCGCGGCGGAACCCGCTCGGAGGCGGAGCTGATGGAGCTCGTCGGGCTCGACGCGGGCCGCGTCCTCGCCGCCTACCCGCACGAGCTGTCCGGCGGGCAGCGGCAGCGCGTCGTCATCGCGATGGCGCTGTCCCGCGACCCGAGACTGGTCATCGCCGACGAGCCGACCACCGCGCTGGACGTCACCGTCCAGGCCCAGGTGATCGCGCTGCTGCTGCGGCTGCGCGCCGAGCTCGGCTTCGCGCTGGTCCTGGTCTCCCACGACATCGCGCTCGTCAGCGACGTCTGCGACCGTGTCGCGGTCATGTACGGCGGACGGATCGTCGAGCAGGGCGTCATGGCCGAGGTGCTCGCCGCCCCCGCCCACCACTACTCGCGCGGGCTGCTGGGTTCCGTCCTGTCGCTCGAATCGGGAGCCGAGCGCCTCACCCAGATCAAGGGCACCGTCCCCGCGCCCGCGGACTTCCCCTCCGGCTGCCGGTTCGCCGACCGCTGCCCGGTGGCGACCGAGGTCTGCCGGACGACACGGCCCGTGCTGGACGGCGACACCGAACGCCACGTCGTGGCGTGCCATCACCCCGCCGCGCGGGCCGACCGAGAGCTGGTGACGAGATGACGCGGATACCCCGGCAAGCAGATGCCACCGGCGTCGTCGAGCTCACTGACGTCGACGTCGTCTACCGGGCGCGCGGCGGCACCCTGTTCGCCCGCGAGCAGGTGCACGCCCTGACCGGGGTCGGCCTGTCCGTCGCCGAGGGGGAGACGGTCGGCGTCGTCGGCGAGTCCGGCTGCGGCAAGTCGACGCTCGCCCGCGTGCTCGTCGGCCTGGAGAAGCCGAAGTCCGGCGTGATCCGCCACCGCGGCGCCGACCTGTGGTCGATGAGCGCGGGTGAGCGCCGCCGCCGCATCGGACGCCACGTCGGCATGGTCTTCCAGGACCCGAGCACCTCGATGAACCGGCGCATGTCCGTGCGGCAGATCCTCCGCGACCCGCTCGATGTGCACCGCTGGGGTACCCCCGCCGAGCGCGACGCCAGGGTCACCGAACTGCTGTCCCTGGTCGGCCTCCCCTCCTCGGCGGCGGGGGTGCTGCCGAGCCAGCTCTCCGGCGGGCAGCGGCAGCGCGTCGCCATCGCCCGCGCGCTGGCCCTCGGCCCCGACATCCTCATCGCGGACGAGCCGACGTCAGCCCTCGATGTGTCGGTGCGCGCGCAGATCCTCAATCTGCTGCTCGACCTCAAGAACACGCTGGGCCTCGCGATGATCTACATCTCGCACGACATCCAGACCGTCCGGCGGGTCTCCGACCGGATCCTCACCATGTACCTCGGCAGGGTCGTCGAGGAGACGCCGGCCGCGTCCGTCGAGGACACCCGGCACCCCTACACCCGCGCCCTGCTGTCGGCGACCCCGGCACTGCTGCACTCCATCACGCCGATCCCGTTGACCGGGCCGGTCCCCTCGGCGGTGCGCCCGCCGAGCGGCTGCCCGTTTCGCACGCGGTGCTGGCGGGCCACCGACCGGTGCGCCGAGGAGATGCCGGGCATCGCCTCCGACCCCTCCGCCGCGGCGCACCGCTTCCGCTGCTTCCATCCCGTTCTCGGCGAGGCCGATCTGGCCGACGCCCGCGCCCAGGAGCTCACATGACCACGACGACGACTCCGACCCGCCTCTGCGGGGTCATCCCGCCCGTCTGCACTCCGCTCACCCCGGACCTGGACGTCGACGTCCCCTCGCTGGAGCGGCTCGTCGACTTCCTGCTCGACGGCGGGGTGGACGGCCTGTTCACGCTCGGTTCGACGAGCGAGGTCGCCTACCTGCCGGACGGGCACCGCCGCCGGGTGCTGGAGACGGTCGTCGCCAGGGTGGCGGGCCGCGTCCCGGTCCTGGCGGGCGTCATCGACATGACCACCCTGCGCGTCGCCGAGCACATCGACGACGCGGTCAAGGCGGGCTGCGACGGCGTCGTGGCGACCGCGCCGTTCTACGCCCGCACCCACCCGGTGGAGATCGAGAACCACTTCCGGTTCCTCGCCGCCCGCTCCGCGGTACCGGTCTACGCCTATGACCTCCCCGTCTCGGTGCACTCCGCGCTGGACCCGGCGATGCTCCTGCGGCTGGCGGCCGAGGGCGTCCTGGCCGGGGTGAAGGACTCCAGCGGCGACGAGGGCGGTATGCGCAGGCTGCTGCTCGCGCGCCGCGCGGCGGGAGAGGAGGCCGCGCGTTTCAGCGTGCTGACCGGATCGGAGCTCACCGTCGACTCGGCGCTCGGCATGGGCGCGGACGGGGTCGTCCCCGGCCTCGGCAACGTCGATCCGCACGGATACACCAGGCTCTTCCGGCTCTGCCGCGACGGCGACTGGGCGGGGGCGCGGGCGGAGCAGGAGCGCCTGGTGCGGCTCTTCGACATCGTCGACGCGGGCGGCGCGCACCGGATGGGCCGCGGCTCATCCGCACTCGGCTCGTTCAAGACCGCGCTGCACCTGCGCGGCGTCATCGGCTGCCCGGTCACCGCGCCGCCCCAGATCCCGCTCGACCCGGAGGAGACCGCGCGGGTGGAGGGCCTGCTCAAGGAGGCGGGGCTCCGGTGACGCCCGCGCATCTGGGGATCGACGTCGGCGGCACGAAGATCGCCGTCGGTGTTGTCGACCGGGAGGGACGCGTCGTGGCGCGGGGCGAGCGCCCGACGCCGCGGTCAGGGGGAGCGGCGGTCCTCGAC
>JAFACJ010000150.1 GCA_023425615.1 Actinomycetes bacterium | reverse complement strand
TGAGGATCCAGTCGTCGCCGTCGCGCACGGCGCGGGTGGTGACGCCCGCCAGGTCCGAGCCGGCCCCCGGCTCGGAGAACAGCTGGCAGCCGATGGCGTCCGCGCGGTAGAGCGCGGGCACCATCCGGGCGCGCAGTTCGGGTGCCGCGTGCCGTTCCAGCGCCGGGGCGACGATGTGCAGCCCGACGAACAGCACCTCACGTGACGGGAAGCCCAGTTCGGCCAGCAGGTCGTCCACGATCTGGTCGTGCTCGCGGCTCAGGCCGCGCCCGCCGCAGTCCGCCGGGCCGCTCGGCCAGGCGAGCCCGGCGTCGAACAGCCGCGCCTGGAGCCTCCTGACCCGTGCGACCTGGAGTTCGTGCCCCTCGCCCAGCTCCTCGACGGAGGCGATGCGGTCGGAGGCGCGCCGGTCGCGTTCGGCGTCCGTCTCGGCGAACTCGCCGGCGATCGACCGCAGGAACCGTTCGGCCTCCGCGCGGAAGGCGGCGGTGCCGGTGGCGTCAGCGGGCATCTCGGTCCTCCGCCAGCCCCGCCAGCTTGAGCGCGAGCCTCTTGGCCTGGTCCATCGGGTAGTGCTTGCGCGCGACGAGCCGCTGCGCGTACAGGCCGCCGCCGGACTGGAGCATGGTGACCAGCTGCCAGCCGCCGTAGGCGTCGGCGGTGAAGTCGCGGATGGCGTGGAACAGGCGGGTGCGGTACTCGCCGTCGACGCCCTCCTTGGTCGCCATGTACTTGCGGACGAACGGGCCGACCTCCTCGTGTTCGAGGTCGGCGATCGACGGGGCGGTGACGATGGAGCCGCCCCCGATGTCGTGCAGGTGCTTGACCATGGTGCTGAACTCGGCGGCGCCGTGGTGCTTGGCGGCGTTGGTGAACAGCTCGCTGGGGAAGTACCAGCCCTCCGGGCTCGCCTCGGCGTTGGCGATCGCCGCCTCCAGGCCCGCCCGCACCAGCGTCGCGTAGATCACCATCTCGGCGATCTTCTCCCTGATGTGCGAGATGCGCTCGGTGCCGTTGGCCTCGGCGATGAGCTGGGCCAGGCCCACCAGCGTGTCGCCGTACTCGGCGAGGTGCGCGGTGGCGCCCAGGCGCTCCCACAGCCCGAGGGAGTGCGCGAACGTCGCCGAGTGCTCGATCTCCCCGGCCAGGAACACCCGTTCGTTAGGGACGAAGACGTCGTCGAGGATGACGAAGCCCTCGGGCATGTTGTGGTGCGAGCTGACGGGGAAGTCCTGGTGTCGGTCGCGCGGCGCGAAGCTGGTGTTGACGATCTTCACACCGGGGGCGTTCACCGGGATGGCGCAGGCGACGGCCCACTGCTCCTCGCCCTCCTTCATCTTCTTGGTCGGCATCACCACCAGTTCGTGGCTCACCGCCGCCGAGGAGATGTGCAGCTTCGCGCCGCGCACGACGACGCCGTCCGGGCGGCGCTCGACGATCCTGACGTAGGAGTCGGGGTCGCCCTGGCCGCTCGGGGAGAGCTTGCGGTCGCCCTTGGCGTCGGTGATCGCCTGGACGCAGCGCAGGTCCTTGTCCTTGCAGTACCGGAAGTACGCCTCGATCCGGTCGGCGTACAGCTCGCTCGACGGGCGGATCCGGGCGGCGGCGGTGAGCAGCGCGAGCAGGCCCTGCGACGTCGTGACCGTCACCATGTCCCAGGCCAGCAGCTCCTCCAGCAGGTCCTTCATCTCCTCGCGGCTGTGCGGGATGGTGAAGTACGGGCCGCTGGCGTCGGCTCCGGGCCGGTAGTACGCCGCGTAACCGTCGGCCACCAGTTCGATCGCCCTGGTGAACTGCGGGTGGGAGGAGAGGTCCTTGATCTCCTCGCCTTCGGCGAACACCCGCCTGCCGTCGTCGAGCGAGGCCAGGTACGCCTCCCTGCTCATCATCGCCATCAGCGGATCCCTTCGATCGGACGCGGTGGTTCCACGTCGCCGTCCTGCCAGAATTCTGATGCTAAATTCAGTTTCAGTCAAGGCCGCGGAGTGGAGCCGCGCCTGCGCACGACCCCCTAAACTCTGATCCCGTCAAGAGGTACGTGGAGACGGACTCGGCCTCCACAGAGACGGAGGATCCCGGCGATGCCACCCACGCAGAAGGGCAGGCGGACCGAGGCCGCGTTCCTGGACGCCGCACGGCAGGTCTTCGCGGAGAAGGGCTACTTCAACGCCAAGATCTCCGACATCGCGCGGGCGGCGGGCAAGTCGTCCGGATCCTTCTACAACTACTACGAGAACAAGGAGGAGCTGCTCCAGGCGCTGCTGGACCAGTTCTCCACCGAAGTACTCGAGCAGTCCTTCAAGCACCAGGGCGGCGATCCGGAGGAGGGCGTCCGCGCCGCCGTCCGCGCCTACTGGACCACCTACCGCAAGTACCTCGCTGAGATGGTCGGCATGTTCCAGATGTCCATGACGGACGAGGTCTTCGCCGCGCGGTGGCGTGAGTTTCGCACCGTCGGCGTCCGCGCGGTGCTGGCCGGCATCAAGCACGCCGAGCAGGCGGGCTACCGCACCGTCCGCCGGCCGGAACTCCTCGCCTCGGCGATCGTGGCGACGCTCGACTCGTTCTGCTGGGTGTGGATGGCCGCGGGCGGCGAGGCCGACATGGACGCGCCCACCGACGAGGACGCGATCGAGACGCTCAGCGCGCTGTGGTACCGCTCCGTCTACTTCCACCGCGAACCCCAGGACTGACCCGGCCCCGCGGCCGCGGGGAAACGCGGCGGCCCCGCCCTCGCGGACGGGGCCCCGCGGTCCGGCGCCGCGCTATCCGTCCTGCCCGACGGTGTCCTTGACGAGCTGCGGCCGGAAGGTCTTCCCCGTGGCGGTGCGCGGCAGGTCCGTGACGATCCGGATCAGCTTGGGCGTCTTGTAGCCGGCGAGGTTCTCCCGGCAGTGCGCGCGGATGTCCTCCTCGGTGAGGCTCCCGGTCCTGAGCACGACCGCGGCGCACACCTTCTGGCCCCAGTGGTCGTCGGGGACGGCGTACACCGCGCAGTCCGCGACGTCCGGAAGCCGGGCGATCGTGTTCTCGACCTCGCCGGGGTGGACGTTCTCGCCGCCCGTCACGATCATGTCGTCCGAGCGGCCCTGGACGTACACATAGCCGTCCTCGTCGACGTAGCCGATGTCGCGGGTGTTGAGCCAGCCGTCGACCAGCACCCCCCGGGCGGTGTCGTCGCCCAGGTAGCCGCGGGTCATGGAGGGGCAGCGGAACCACAGCTCCCCCGGCTCGCCCTGGCGCACCTCCGCGCCGGTCGCCAGATCGCGGACGCTGAGCTCGACACCGGCGCCCGGCCGCCCCGCCGAGGCGAGCCTGCCCGCGTGCTCGCCGTCGAGCCGGTGGTCCTCCTCGGCCAGGAAGCAGACGCCGCCCCCTGCCTCGGTCATGCCGTAGACCTGGCCGAACCCGCAGCCGAGCGCCTCCATCGCCTCGGCCAGCAGCGTCGGGGTGATCGCCGAGGCGCCGTAGCCGACGTGCCGCAGCCGGGGCAGCGGCACGGGCTCCTCCTTGAGCCGGTCGACGACGACGCGGATCAGCGTCGGCACCAGGATGGCGTGGGTGATCTCCCGCTCCGCCAGCGCCTTGACCAGTCCGGCGGGGCTGGGGTCGGGCGAGAGCACCAGGGTGGCGCCGAGCGCCAGCCCGTACTGGGTCCAGGTCGCGCCCGCCGCGTGGAAGGAGGGCGGGACGATCAGCATCCGCGCGGTGGCGTCGATCTTGTGCACGTCCGCGTACGGGATGGTGCTGTCCACCCCGGCGCGGGTCAGCGGCACGCCCTTGGGCGTTCCGGTGGAACCCGAGGTGAAGTAGACGACCGCCTCGTCCTCGTCCCGCCCGGCGAGCGGGGCGACGGGCGGGACGTCCGGCCACGGCGCCGCCGTCTGGTCCATCACGCTGTAGGCGCCCTCGGCCATGATCTGCGGGGCCTCGCCGGTGAACTCGGTTCCGGCGACGAGGTGCCTCAGCCCCACCGCCTCGGCGACGGCGCGCAGCTCCGCGACGGGCAGCCGCCAGTTCAGCGCGACCAGTGCCGCCCTGCGGCGCCAGGCGCCGAGCAGGGTCACCGCGTGCCCGATGTCGTTGTGGCCCAGCCAGCCCACCCGGTCGCCGGGGCCGACGCCGCGGCCGGCCAGGAGCCCGGCGGTGCGGTCGGCGGCCTCGTCGAGCTCACGCCAGGTCAGGGTGAGGGCGGGGCCGACGACGGCGGGGGCGTCCGGGCGGGTGGCCGCGTGGTGGCGCACCGCCGCGTCGATGCCCTGGGCGGTCTGCTGGGCACTGCCTGTCGGTGGCAAGGGGGCTCCTCGGGTACGAGAGGGTGGGGTGGCTCCTCCGGAGATTCCTGATATTAAGTTCAGTTTCAGGAGGAAGACAAGACCCTCTTGTGAACTCCGTCACGGAGAACTCAGCGCCGCGAACGGAAGTTCCCCGGTCAGGCGCCCTGCGCCGCCAGCGTCGCATACCGGCCGCGGTGGTAGACCAGGGGCATCAGGGCGGCGTCGGCCGCCAGCGCCACCACCCGGCCGACGACGACCTCGTGGTCGCCGCCGGGGTGGACGTCCTCGATCTCGCACTCGACGTGCGCGGCCGCGCCCTCGATCAGCGGAGCGCCGGTCCTGCCGCTCCGCCAGGGGATCCGCTGGAACTTGTCGTCCCTGCGCTGCCCGAAGAGGTCGCTCACCTCGCGCTGGTCCGCGGCCAGGATGCTGGCGCAGAAGGCGCCGGTCGGCCGGATCCGCCGCCAGGTCACCGAGGAGAGCGACGGGCAGAAGGCGACGAGGGGCGGATCGATCGACAGCGCGGCGAACGCCTGGCAGGTCAATCCCACCGGGCCGTCCGGCGTCATGCCGCTGACCACGACCACGCCGGAGGCGAAGCCGCCGAGCACCTCGCGG
>JAFACJ010000043.1 GCA_023425615.1 Actinomycetes bacterium | reverse complement strand
GGTGCGGGCCGATCAGGCTCGTCCCCCGCGCCAGCTCCTGGCGGCGCACCTCGGCCAGCCCCTCCAGCAGGAACCGCACGAGTTCTCCACGGTCTGTGGACGGTTCGGCGGCGGGCGACGCGCCACCGGACGCGCGCTCTCGCGCGGATGGCCCGCTCTCGCGGGAGCAGCGGTACTCCAGGCCCGCACCGCCGCCGGGCGCCAGCTCGGCGTAGGCCTTGGCGACCAGCGGGGCGAGCTGGGCGACCAGCTCCAGCCTGGCGCCCAGCAGCTCGGCGCCCACCTGGGCCAGATGGACGTCCCACACCTCCAAGGTGGCCAGCAGCTCGGAGGAGGCGGGACGGCGCTGCTGCGCCGCCGACTTCAGCAGGGCGTTGCGCTGCTTGAGGACCCGGTCGTAGTCGGCGCGGACCCCGGCGAACCGGGGGGCGCGCACCGTCAGCAGCTCGTCGAGGAACCGGCGGCGCTCCCCCGGATCCCCCTTGACCAGGGCGAGGTCCTCGGGCGCGAACAGGACGGTCCGCAGCATCCCCAGGATCTCCCGCGGCCTGGGGACGGGCGCCCGGTTCAGCCGTGCCCGGTTGGCGCGGCCCGGGTTGATCTCCATCTCGATGAGCGCCTCGCGCACGTCGCGCACGACCCTGGCCCGCACGATCGCCCGCGCCGCCCCCTGCCGGACCAGGGGGGCGTCCGTGGACACCCGGTGGCTGCCGTGCGTGGCGATATAGCCGACGGCCTCCACGAGGTTGGTCTTGCCCTGCCCGTTCGGGCCCACGAACGCGCTGACGCCCGGCTCCATCGCCACCTCGGCGGTGGCGTAGGACCGGAAGTCGGCGAGGCTCAGATGGGCGACGTACACGGGATAGGAGTCTAGGGTCGCACCGGCCCCCACCGCCCCACAGCCTGTGGATGGTCACGCGCCGCCGCGTGTCGGCCTGTGGATCCGCGCGCGCCGCCGGGCGCGCGGGCCTCCCGGGAGGCTACTTCCGCTCCGTGGCGTGGCCGCCGAACTGGTTGCGCAGCGCCGCCACCACCTTCATCGCGGGGGAGTCGTCCTGGCGGGAGGCGAACCGCGCGTAGAGGGACGCGGTGATCGCCGGCAGCGGCACGGCGTAGTCGACGGCCGCCTGGATCGTCCAGCGGCCCTCCCCGCTGTCCTGGGCGTAGCCGCGGATGTCGGCGAGCTCGGGGTCCTCCTTCAGCGCCCGGTTGAGGAGGTCGAGCAGCCAGGAGCGGATGACCGTGCCCTCCTGCCAGCTCAGGAAGGTCTCCGGCACGTTGTCCACAAGGCCGCTCGCCTTGATCAGCTCATAGCCCTCGGCGAAGGACTGCATCATGCCGTACTCGATGCCGTTGTGGACCATCTTGACGAAGTGGCCGGCGCCCGCACCGCCGCTGTGGACGAAGCCGTACTCGCCCTCGGGCTTGAGGGTGTCGAAGATCGGCTGCGCCTTGGCCACGTCCTCGTCGGTGCCGCCCACCATGAGCGCGTAGCCGTTCTCCCGGCCCCAGACCCCGCCGGAGACACCGCAGTCGACGAACCCGACGCCCTTGCCCTTCAGGTAGTCGGCGTGCTTCTGGTCGTCCCCGTAGTGGGAGTTGCCGCCGTCCACGACGGTGTCGCCGGGGGAGAGCAGTTCACCGAGCCGCTCGATCGTCTGCTGGGTGGGCGCGCCCGCGGGGACCATCACCCACACCAGGCGGGGAGCGGCCAGCTTGCCCACCAGCTCTTCGAGGGACTTCACGTCGCTGAGGGCCGGGTCGCGGTCGTAGCCGACGACGGTGTGGCCACCGCGGCGCAGCCGCTCGGCCATGTTCCCGCCCATCTTGCCAAGACCGATGAGACCGAGTTCCATTACCGCTCCTTGTACGGGTATGCGGGCAGAACCCCCCGAAGGTGGGGGGAGGACCAGAGATCGTGCCTTTTGGGTGATCCCTTCCAGGCTAGCCCTCCCCCGGCCCTCCACCGCGGAATCCGGTGTTCTGATCATCCACACCCTCTGTCCACAGTTCGATCATCCCTGTGGATAAAGGAGTTATCCACAGGGTGACGCGCGCCTTGCGGCGCACTGCCCGTGGCTAGCGCGCGCTGACGCGCACTGAACGTTCCACAGGGTGTGCGCCTGGCGGCGCATCGCCCGTGGCTGACGCGCACTTAACGTTTCACAGCGCGACGCACGCCTGGCGGCGCATTGCCTGTGGCTAACGCACGCTGAACGTTCCGCAGGGTGTGCGCCCGGCGGCGCAGCGCCTGTGGGGGACGTGCCCTGAATGCGCCACAGGGTGTGTGCGCGCTTGGCGACACACACCCTGTGGCTGACGCGCGTCGGCGCGTGCTGGGCGGTTCACAGGTCAGCCGGACAGGCGGACCGGCATGATCAGGTAGCGGTAGCCGGGGGTGCCGCCGTCGTCGAGGGGCTTGCCGGTGAGGACCGCCGGCTTGGTCGGCGTGGTGAACGACAGCCTGGCGGTGTCCGAGGCGATCTGAGCGAGGCCGTCGAGGACGTAGCCGGGGTTGAAGGCGATGTCGATGTCCTCGCCCTCCAGCGTGGCCTCCAGGGCCTCCACGGCCTGTGCCTCGTCACCGGTGCCCGCCTCCAGGACGACCTCGCCCTGGCGGAACGACAGCCGCACCGGGGTGTTGCGCTCGGCGACCAGCGAGACGCGCTTGAGGGCGTCGACGAACGGGCCGGTCTGCACCTCGGCGTACCCGGCGTACTCGGCGGGGAACAGCGACCGGTACTTCACGAAGTCGTCGCCCAGCAGCCGGGAGGTGGTCTTGCGGCCGCCGCCCTCGAAGCCGATGATCCCCTCGCCCGCGCCCTTGTCGCCGCCCAGGGAGATCTTCACCTCGGCGCCCGACGTCAGCGACTTGGCGGTGTCGGCGAGGGTCTTGGCCGGGACGAGCGCGACCCCGGTGCGGTCGGGGGAGTCGGGGTTCCACTTCAGCTCGCGGACGGCCAGCCGGTAGCGGTCGGTGGAGGCCAGCGTCACGGTGTCGCCCTCGATCTCCACCCGCACGCCGGTGAGCATGGGGATCGTGTCGTCGCGGCCCGCGGCGATGGCGACCTGGGCGACGGCGACGGCGAACTCGTCGCTGCCCACGGTGCCGGCGACGGGCGGCAGCGCCGGCAGGGACGGGTAGTCCTCCACAGGCATCGTCTGGAGTGTGAACTTCGCGGTGCCGCACTTCAGCGTCACCTTGGCGCCGGCGGTGGTGACGTCCACAGGGTGTGGAGGCAGCGCGCGGCAGATCTCGGCGAGCAGCCGGCCGCTCACGAGGGCCGTACCGGCCTCCTGGCCCTGGATGTCGGCCGACACCTGGGCGGAGACCTCGTAGTCGAACGCCGACAGGCTCAGGCGCTCCTCAGAGGCCTCCAGATGCATGCCTGCGAGCACCGGGACGGGCGGACGGGCCGGGAGGGTGCGGGCCGTCCAGGCCACGGCGTCGGCGAGAGCGTCACGGTCGATGCGGAACTTCATGGACCCGCCTCCTGATCGTCGAGGGTTTCGGGGCTTGTTCGGGGCTTGTTCGGGGCTTGGAGTCGATCTCCGCGAAGCGCGCGCTCCGCGGAACCCTATTGGTAGTGATCTTCTTTTCTTGGCTGGATAACTGTGCAGTCATAGTCATAGGGGCTGTGGAATCCGTGGATAACCCCTTCCACCCCTGCTCAGGAGCCGAGTTTTGTCCACCGCGCCTGTGGGTAGGCCACTGTGGACAACCGAGGCCGCTGTGGACGGCGGAAAACTGTCCACACGCCGTCCCCAATTCGATCTCTTGTTTCCCACAGGTTCTCCACAGGTTATCCACAGTGTCGGCTTTTCGTAGTGCCGAATCGGGCGAAACCAGCTTTCATCGGACTGTGGACGAGAGCGGTGACCGACCTCGATATCCCCAGGTAATTCACAGGTTCTCCACAGGTTATCCACGACTTCGTCCACAGGCCCGTGAATTCGTCGACAAGACATCCACACCCCGTCCACAACGCGTCCACAGGTTGTCCCCAGGATATCCACAGGTTGTCCCCAGGTTTATGCACAGGGCGTACGCATAATGTCTCCAGCGGGTGGAATTTCGTCAGTGATTGCCGCGTGTCTGCTGTTTGATCCGTGAGGTCAGCTCGGTGACCTGGTTGTAGATCGAGCGGCGCTCGGCCATCAGCGAGCGGATCTTGCGGTCGGCGTGCATCACGGTGGTGTGGTCGCGGCCCCCGAACTGCAGCCCGATCTTGGGCAGCGACATGTCGGTGAGCTCGCGGCACAGGTACATCGCGATCTGGCGGGCGGTCACCAGGACCCGGGAGCGTGAGGCGCCGCACAGGTCGTCGATCTCGATGCCGAAGTAGGTGGCGGTCTGCGCCATGATCATGCCGGCGGTGATCTCCGGGCCACCGGTGTCGGGGATGAGGTCCTTGAGGACGATCTCGGCCAGGCGCAGGTCGACGGACTGCCGGTTGAGGCTGGCGAACGCGGTGACCCGGATGAGCGCGCCCTCCAGCTCACGGATGTTGGTGGAGATCTTCGTGGCGATGAACTCCAGCACGTCCGGCGGGGCTGCCAGGCCCTCTTGGACTGCCTTCTTGCGCAGGATCGCGATACGCGTCTCTAGTTCGGGGGGCTGCACATCAGTGATCAATCCCCACTCGAAGCGGTTGCGAAGCCTGTCCTCCAGGGTGACGAGCTGTTTGGGCGCCCGGTCCGAGGAGATCACGATCTGCTTGTTGGCGTTGTGGAGGGTGTTGAAGGTGTGGAAGAACTCTTCCTGCGTCTGCTCCTTGCCCTCCAGGAACTGGATGTCGTCCACAAGAAGGATGTCGACTTCTCGGAAGCGCCGCCGGAAGCCCTCGGCCTTGCCGTCGCGGATCGCGTTGATGAAGTCGTTGGTGAACTCCTCGGAGCTGACGTAGCGCACGCGGACGCCGTCGAACAGGCTCCTGGCGTAGTGGCCGATGGCGTGGAGGAGGTGCGTCTTGCCCAGCCCCGACTCCCCGTAGATGAACAGGGGGTTGTAGGCCTTGGCGGGCGACTCGGCGACCGCGACCGCCGCCGCCTGGGCGAACCGGTTGCTCGCGCCGGTGACGAAGGTCTCGAAGGTGTACTTGGGGTTGAGCCGTGCCGCCTCGATCGTCCCCTTCACCGGGCTTCCGGAGCCGCCCTGCCAGGGCGCGGGCGAGGAGGCGGCCTCGGGTTGCGGCGGCTCGCCCGGCAGCGGAGCGCGGACGGGCGGGGTGAACGGCTCGGGCTCGGCGCCGCCGAAGGTGTGGCCGGCGATGTGGGAATGCCGCCCCGACTGTGGACCCGGTCTTTCAACAGGCTGTGGATAACTTGCGGAGCCCGAGGTCAGAGGGGTCTCAGCCTGTGGAAGATCTTGTGGATGAACCTGGGGGGTGCGGAACTCGGGTTGCCGTGCGGAGAGATGCTCGTGCTGTTCGGCGCCCGGCGCGGGGTGCTGGTCATAGGACGGCTGCTGCGGGACGGGCGGCGCCGGGTAGCCCTGCTGGACGGGCGGTGGCGGCGGGGGCTGCCGGGAGATCTCGGGCTGGACGGTCAGCACGACCCTGATCGGCTGGCCCAGCTCCTGGGAGAGGGTGGTCTCGATGAGGGAGGTCACCCGCTGTTCGAGCGTCTTCTTGGCGAAGTCGTTGGGGACGGCGAGCAGGGCCATGCCGTCGAAGATCCCGATGGGGCGGGTGACGCCGAGCCAGGCGCGCTGGTGGGCGGGCACCTCGGGCAGGGCGTCCACCGAACGGGTCCAGAGGGACTCGAGGTCCTGTCCGTCCACTGTGAAGCCTCCCCCATGCGTATCCTCGGATCTCCCCGCCCGTCGTCCGCGCGGGCGCTCCGGCAGAGCTCAGGGGGGACCTTGCGAAGCGGGAGCCACTACTCTCTCACGAGTCATCCACAGGTTTGTCCACAACCTGTGTATAACTCTGGCCATGCTGGTGGAGGAGGAGAAAGACCTTCCCCGAGGGTGAGGGATACCTCTTCCGTTTGACCCCATGGGCGGGGAGAACGTAACGTTCTACGGTCGAGTCGCATCGATGGTGGTGACGCGTGCCCGTCCGGCCACGGGACGGCAGCCGACCGGTCTCTTCGAGGCCGCCGGAGGCCACCGGCAGGTCGGGCCCCCGCTGCGAGGGACCAAACGTGCCCGCGATGCGATCCTTACGTCAGAGCAGCAGGAGTCAGCAGTGAGCAAGCGTACGTTCCAGCCGAACAACCGTCGTCGTCACAAGAAGCACGGCTTCCGGCTGCGCATGCGCACCCGTGCCGGCCAGGCGATCCTCGCCGCGCGCCGTCGTAAGGGCCGCGCGCGCGTCGCGGTCTGACGATCGACACATGCTGCCCTCCGGTCACCGGATGCGGCGGCGCCACGAGTTCACGCTGGCCGTCCGGCGCGGTGTCCGCGCGGGGCGGCCACATCTCGTTGCGCATCTTCTTCCCGGCGGCAATGACGGCGGGAACTCCCTCGCCGGGTTCATCGTCTCCAAGGCTGTGGGCAACTCCGTCGTGCGGGGCAGGGTGCAGCGCCGGCTGAGGCATCTCGTCCGGGACAGGCTCGAACTCCTGCCTCCGGGTAGCCTGCTGGTGGTGCGCGCCAACCCCAGGGCGGCGTCCGCATCCTCGGAGGAACTGGCCAGGGATCTGGACTCCGCGCTCGGCCGGTTGCTGAAACAGTCGCGCGAGGGGCAGTGATGAGCCAGAGACCGGGGCCGATCGCCTGGTTGCTGATCGGCTTCGTCCGTTTCTACCGGCGGTTCGTCAGCCCGCTGCTGCCGCCCACCTGCCGCTTCGAGCCCACCTGTAGCACTTATGGCCTCCAGGCCCTGCGGACTCATGGCGCTCTGCACGGATTCTGGCTGACGGTCGCACGTGTCGCCCGGTGCCATCCGTTCCACCCCGGCGGGTACGATCCGGTGCCTGCACCACGTAATAGTCATACCACTCGTACCGGCCGGAAAAAGGCATCCGGCACCGACCGTACGACCATCGAGCCCGCAGAGACAGATTCGCTAGGAGCAGACCGGTGACGCTTGATCCGTTGTACCGGGCCGTGGCGTGGGTCCTCATCCAGATCCACTCCGGCCTGACGCACCTGGGGCTCGACCCCGCCAGCGGGTGGGCCTGGGGTGGCTCGATCGTGCTGCTCACGGTGCTGATGCGGCTGCTGATCTTCCCCCTTTTCGTGA
>JAFACJ010000042.1 GCA_023425615.1 Actinomycetes bacterium | reverse complement strand
GTGCACTTCACCGGCCCTCCGGGGCCGGTCCTCATTGCGGCCTGGATAGAGATCAACTGCGCGGACTGCCGGGGCACCCTTCACCGGCCCTCCGGGGCCGGTCCTCATTGCGGCGTCGGGCAGCAGGCCGTCGGCGTAGCGCAGGATGGTCTTCACCGGCCCTCCGGGGCCGGTCCTCATTGCGGCACGTTGTGGTGTGTTCGGGTCGGGGGTTGTCCAGTCCTTCACCGGCCCTCCGGGGCCGGTCCTCATTGCGGCTCGACGTGCTCGCTGACCAGGACGCAGCGAACCGACCTTCACCGGCCCTCCGGGGCCGGTCCTCATTGCGGCGGGTAGTTCGTCGTCGCGTAGCCGCCGGGGCAGGTCTTCACCGGCCCTCCGGGGCCGGTCCTCATTGCGGCCGCTTCACCCGCAGCGAGTGCGCCGAGATGCGGGACCTTCACTGGCCCTCTGGGGTGGTTCTCGTTGTTGAGCTGGTGGCTGTGGATGTTGGTGTTTGTGGTTTTCGCGATTTCTCTCTGTTTTCCTGTGTTGTGTCGGTGGCGGGTCGTAGTGTCCTGGTTACACAGCAGATGATCGGTGAGGGAGGGGCCAGGGGCATGGAGTTGGTGGAGCGGCTGCTGGCGGTGGTGGGCGATGAGCGGGTCGAGGCGGGGGTCTCGATTCGAGGGGTGTATCGGCCGGCGGTGGAGGACCGGGTGATGCCGCCGACGTTTCCGAACGGCCCGTACTTGCAGGAGCAGCGGCGCATTGATGGGGTGCTGCGTACGACGGTGGTGCTGGACCAGGTGCCCTCGCAGGCCAACCGGGTGGAGGAGGCGCTTTTGGCGGCTCGGGACGGGGGGCGGATCGAGCTGCCGTTGTTCGAGCTGCAGGCGCAGACGTCGCGGGGGCCGGTGCGGTTGACGTCGTTGGAGTTCCCGCACCGGTACGCCGACGCCTACCTGCGTGACAGCACGGTCGAGGGGGTGCGGTTCGACAAGAGCGAGGTCGGCCTGCGGTTGCGGGAGACGCGGGCGGAGGACGCGCGCCCGTTGTTCGAACGCGACCCGGGCTCGCTGATCTACGGGGCGTGGGATTCGCACCGCAAGGGCCGCTGGCCGAAGTTCGCGCGGTTCTACGCCTCCTCGATGTTCGGGCTCGATCCTGAGGTGGGTGAGCGGCGGGCGATGCGGGCGGATCCGCTCAACCTCACCGGCGGCATCGACGACAAGAACAAGGCCGAGGCTGACTGGGCGTTCGTGCAGACGGGCGCCAAGAGCAAGGGCGGCCGCCTGAGTGAGATCGGGCACGGCAACGCCCTGTCGGAGAAGGCCCCGCCGGGGGGCGCGTTCATCAGCGAGGCGCGCCGGGATGCGTGGATTTCTCTGGGCGGCCTGGAGCGCATCCGGTTCGGGGACGCCTCGCAGGAGGCGGTCCAGTTGGCGCGGGCGACGTTGCTGGCGTTGGCGCTGGCGGGGGATCGGTTGGCGTTCGATCGGCCGTCGCTGTGGCTGCGCTCGGGTTGCGATCTGGTGCGGGTGCGTGAGGTGGTGGCGTTCGAAGGCGATGGCGGTGAGGTCACTCCGGTGGAGGTGAACGCGGCTCAGGCGCTGGAGGCGTTCTGCGAGCTGCGGGAGCGCACTGCGGCGGCGGGGCTGGTGATGGCCGACGATGTGGTCGTGGTGGAGCCGATCGCGAGTCTGTCTGCGGCGATCGAGTTCGCGGTGTCCAAGGCCTCAAGCGAGGAGTGAAGGTGCCGCTGTCGATCGTTGTGCGGCTGCGGGAGGGACGCTATGAGGCGGGCGGTCTGCGTGCCGATACCGCCGAGTGGCCTCCGCACCCGGGTCGGCTGTTCTGCGCGCTGGTCGCCTCGGCCAGCCGGGAGGAGCACTGGCGGGCGTTGCGGTGGTTGGAGGCGGCGGGCGCGCCGGAGGTGTGGGCGTCAGCGCAGTACACCACGGCCCGCCGGGATACCTATGTGGTCACCAACGCCACGGACGGCAAGGCGTCGAGCCAGCACCGGCTGGGCCGCACGAACGGGATGCGCACCCGGGTCAGCGCCGAGCCCGCCGACGCGCGGTTCGCCGTCGTGTGGCCTGCCGCCGCGCCGAGCCCGCAGACCCTGGAGATGCTGCGCGTCTTGGCTCGGGGAGTGCCCTATCTGGGGCGCTCCACTTCGCCGGTCACGCTGCAGGTCAGCGATGAGGCGCCCGCGGCGCGTGAGCAGTGGACGCGGTTCGCGCCCGCGCAGCCGGGCGAGGCCACTGCGGTGATGCTGCGGGTCCCCTACGGGGGCTACACCGACCGTCTCCAGGCCGCCTATCGCGACGGCAGGCGCGCTTGGGAGGAATCCCACGCCCTCGCCTACGCCGTCCCCTGCTCCGCTCCTGTTCCAAGCGCCGAAGGTGCGGCATCGCCGTTCAGTGAGCTGCTGGTCTTCCCTCTGCAGCAGGGAACCGTGAAGCCCGAGGGGGAGCTGCTGCTGGCGTTGACGACGAAGCTGCGCGCGGCGGTGCTGTCGCGGGTCCGCACGGATGTTCCGGCCCAGATCTCCGGCCACGGCGCCGATGACAGGCGCCATCTGGCCTATCTGGCGCTGCCGAATGCCGGGTATGAGCATTCCGACGGGAGGCTCCTGGGCGTGGCGCTCGCCGTCCCCGGTGATCTGCCCGCCGAGGACTACGCCCGATTGTGGGACGCGGTGGTCGCCGACCCGCTGGATCATCTGCGGCTCACCGCCGAGCACAAGGTCCGGCTGGAGCATCCCCTGTCCTCTCCCACCGCGTGGGGGCTGAAGCCCGAACGGTGGACGGCCGCCGAACGCCCGGGTGCGCGGGTGTGGATAACGGCCACGCCGGTGATGCTGGACCGCTTCCCCGGCCGCGGCAGCGGCGATGAGGGAATCGCGCGGGAGCTGCGCCGCTCGATCACCAAGGCCGGCTACCCCGAGCCGCAGGCAGTGGAATTCTTCCCCGCCCCCATGCTCCCGGGCGGGCTGCACCGGCCGCTGCGGGCCTCGGTGCCGGCCAAGCGGTTCGGCAAGCCGATGGTCCACGCCCAGGTCACCTTCCCCCAGCCGGTGTGCGGGCCTGTCCTGGTCGGAGCGATGCGCTACCTGGGCTTGGGGTTGTTCGCGCCGCTCGGGGAGGCGACATGACCGCGTTGAGCGCTTGGGATTTCCCCGGCTTCTACCGGCAGGTCCACGGCCATGAGCCGTTCCCGTGGCAGACGGCCCTGGTCGAGCGGATCCTCACCGACGGCTGCTGGCCCGAGGTGCTGGACGTGCCGACCGGGCTGGGCAAGACCTCCGTCATCGACATCGCGGTCTTCGTGGCCGCTGCCCGCCCCGCGCTGGCGCGACGCCGGTTGTTCTTCGTCGTCGACCGGCGCCTGATCATCGACGAAGCCTACGAGCACGCCCGCCGCCTGGCCGACGCGCTCTGCCACCCGGCGAGCGCGCTGATCGGGCAGGTCGCTGAGGCGTTGCGGCAGCCGGGGGATGAGGTGCCGCTGCAGGTGACGCGGATGCGCGGCGGGGTGATGTGGTCGTGGCGGTGGCTGGAGCGGCCCGACCGGTACGCGGTCGTCGTCGGCACCGTCGACCAGGTCGGCAGCCGTCTGCTGTTTCGCGGCTACGGTGTGGGCGAGCACCTGCGCTCCATCGACGCCGCCCTTACCGGCGTCGACAGCATGATCGTCATCGATGAGGCCCATCTGTCCGAGCCGTTCCGCCGCACCGTCCAATCCATCGGGCGCCTCGACCCTGGCGGGGGGCCGCGTCTGCTGACGATGTCGGCCACTGCCGCGGATACACCCGAGCAGCGCGTCCACCGCATCAGCGCGGACGATCAGGCTCATGAGGTGGCGGGCCGCCGTCTGCACGCCGACCGGCGCTTGCACCTGCTGCAGCCGGCCGCGACCAAGAAGACCGCCACCACCGTCATCCCTGCGGTGATGAGCCGGTGGGCGCACGCCTTGGCCGGGCCCGCGGACTGCGGTGCGGTGGTCGCGGTCATCTGCAACACCATCAACCGGGCTCGCGCGGTCTTCGACCAGCTCCCCGCGGATGCCGACCGGCTGCTGCTCATCGGCCGCACCCGTCCCGTCGAGGCCGAATACCTCCTGGCTCGCAGCTACGACCGCATTCGCGCCGGACGCCCCCGCAAGGCTGGCCGCAACCTCATCGTCGTCGCCACCCAGACCATCGAGGTCGGCGCGAACATCGACGTCGATGCCCTGGTGAGCGAATCAGCCGCCCTGCCCGCGCTGATCCAGCGCCTGGGCCGCCTGAACCGGCTCGGCACCCTCGGCCGCACGCACGCCCTGATCGTCCACGACCCCACCAGCGGGACCGACGACCCCGTCTACGGCGCCTCGCGCGAAGCGACCTGGACGTGGCTGTCCTCCCTCACCGAGCCCTTGGACCCCAAGACCGCCCCGGACGCCGCCGCGCTCACCACCGGCCTGGCCGCCTCACCGGTGGCACTGCGGGCCCTGCTGGACGGTCTTCCCCCCAAGGAGCGGGCGGCTTTGCAGCCCGAGCAGCCCTACGTTCCGCAGTTGCACGCCGATGTGCTGGACGCCTGGGTGCAGACCTCGCCCGCCCCGCACGCCGACCCTCCCATCGGCCCCTACCTGCACGGCCTGGGCCGGGGAGAGCCCGACGTGGCGATCGTCTGGCGCGCCGGACTGCCCGCAGATCCCCGCCAGTGGGAAGCCGCGCTGCACGCCGTCCCGCCGGTCGCCGAAGAAGCCCTCCAAGCCCCCCTGGCCGCGGTGCGGCGCTGGCTGGCCGGGCACGCCGACCACCCGGTCAGCGACCTGGAAGGCCAACCCGCATCAGACGAGCCGGCCGACGGCGAAGAGCGGTTCGGGGTGCGCTACCTGGGGCCGGGCCAGGCACCCGAGCCCGTCAACGCCGGCGACATCCGTCCCGGCGACATGATCGTCGTGCGCTCGGAGCAGGGCGGCTGCGACGCCTACGGATGGAACCCCCGCTCCCGCGAACCCGTCGTCGACCTGGCCGACCTCACCCGCCGCCGCGGCCGGCCCGTTCTGCGGCTGCGCCCCGAACTCCTGACGGCCGTCCGAGCCCATCACCCCGACCTCTCCCCTGCCATCACCCAGCTGGTCGCCCTCGCAAACGATCCGGAGCAGCCGCCCGCCGTCTCCTCGGTGCGGCGCGCGCTGCCCAAGCCCGCCACGCACGGGCTGCCGTTCCTGGACAACCTGGCCCGCCT
>JAFACJ010000135.1 GCA_023425615.1 Actinomycetes bacterium | reverse complement strand
GCCGCCCCCAGGTCCCGGGGTCGGCGGGAGCGGGGACGCCGGGCGCCTGCCAGTTCTGCTCGACGACCCGGGTTGCCTGGTCGCTCAGCGCCTGCGGCGAGCCGCCGCCGACCAGCGCGGTCAGGAGCTGCTGCGCGGTGGGCCGGAGGGCCGGGTCCTTGTTCAGCGCCGCGCGCACCAGGCCGAGCAGCGGCTCGGGGACGCCGTCGAGCTCCGGTTCGCCGTGCAGCATCCGGGAGGCCATCGCGATCGGCTCGCCGGTGCCGAACGGGTGCCGGGCGCGGGCGGCGAACGCCACCAGGCAGCCCCAGGTGTAGATGTCCACGGCGGTGGTGGCGCGGTCGGCCATCAGCTGCTCGGGGGCGATCCAGCCGGGGCTGCCGATGAGCTGGCCGGTACGGGTCAGGCCGGTGCTGGAGTCCAGGGCGCGGGCGATGCCGAAGTCGATGACCCGCGGCCCGGAGACCGACAGGATGACATTGGACGGCTTGAGGTCGCGGTGCACCAGGCCCGCCCCGTGGATGGCGGTGAGCGCCATCGCCACCCCGACCGCGAACCCCTGCAGGGTGCCGGCCGCCAGCGGGCCGCGCTCCAGCACCTGGGCCAGCAGCGTCGGGCCCTCGATGAACTCGGTGACGAGGTAGGGCCGCCCCTCGTACACGCCGTGGTCGAGCATCGCGGCGGTGCAGAACGAGGCGACCCGCAGCCCGGCCGCGACCTCCTGCTCGAACCGGTTGCGGAAACCGGGATCGGCCCCGTACTCCTCGCGGATCACCTTGACCGCCACCGGCGCGCCGCCGGGACCGCGGCCCAGGTAGACCGAGCCCATGCCGCCGGCACCGAGCCGTCCGATGATGGTGTAAGCCCCGACGGACCGGGGGTCGACGGCGGAGAGCGGCTCCGCGCCTCCTGGCAGAGGCAGGTCACTGTGCAACCCGGGCTCCCAACACTCAAGTCCCCGATGCGCCGGCCTTCGGCGTCACGCTATCCCGTATTTTGATGGGCATGTTCGATCCGGGGTTCGGATGTGTGATCCGGTGGGGGCGTACCGTTTCGGCGTCGGCCGCCGACCTGAGTCTGCTGGACGCGGTCGAGCGCGCGCGGCGCGAGCGCTACGTCCAGGAGGCCGACCGCAGACGCTTCACCCTCGGGGTGATCCTCACCAAGCGGGAGGTGGCGGAGCGGACGGGACTGCCGCCCGAGAGGGTGGTCCTGGACCGCACCTGCCCGGGCTGCGGCGCCCCGCACGGCCGCCCCCTCTATCCCGGGCTGCACCTGTCGGTCAGCCACTCGGGCGACATGGTCGGGGTCGCGGTCGCCGACGTGCCGGTCGGGCTCGACGTGGAGGAGCGGGGCCGTGCGATAGGCGAGCTCGACTCCCACATCCGCGCGGCCGGGGAGCCTCCGGGAGACCTGCACGTCTACTGGACGCGCAAGGAGGCGCTGCTGAAGGCGACCGGCGACGGCCTGAAGGTGCCGATGACCGACCTCACCGTCACGGGCGCCGACCGTCCCGCGGCGCTGCTGGACTGGCGGGGGCGTCCCGACCTGCCGGCCCGGATGCGGCTCCACGATCTGGCGCCCGACCCGGCCTACGCCGCGGCGCTCGCCCTCATCGCCCCCGAGGGCGTCCAGGGCTCCGTCTAGGGCTCCGCGCGCAGGGTCCCGCTCAGACCGCCCCAGCAGAAGTCGAGGGTGTACTGGGCGGCCTGCTCGGGGGTGATGTCGGGGCGGCGGGTGCACCACAGGGAGATGCGCTCGCACGCGCCGATGATGATCTCGGTGTACGCCTCGACGGTGGTGGGCGCCAGATCGGGCGCCCAGGCGGCGAGGACGGGCGCGATGAGGCCGTGCTGCTGGCGGCGCACCCCCTCGACGGCCTCGGCCGTGGCGTCGGGCAGGTTCATGGGCTCGCGCATGAGCAGCGAGAAGGACCGGCCGTGCTCGTCGGCGAAGGCGTAGTAGGCGACGAGGCCGCGGCGCAGCACGTCCAGCGGGTCGGTGCCCCGCGCCATCGCCTCGCTGGTGACCCGGTGCAGTTCGGCGCGGGCCTTGGCCAGGCAGGCCAGCAGCAGGCCGTCCTTGGAGCCGAAGTACTCGTACAGCATCGGCTTGGAGACCCCGCAGCGCTCGGCGATCTCCTCCATGGAGGAGGCGCGGTAGCCGCGGTCGGCGAAGACCTCCTCGGCCACGGTGAGCATCTGCGCCTCCCGCTCGGCGCGCGACATGCGCCTGCGGCGTGCCGGTGCCGGTGACTCCGGCGATGGTGTGGTCTGAGTCACAGGAAACTACCCTACCATCAGTAACTTACTCGGAGTAGCTTACCCGCAGTAATATACAGAGTGTCAGCAAGGAGAGCGCCGCCATGGGTGAGATCGTCATCATCGGAGCCGGCTTCGCCGGCCTCTGCATGGGAATCCAGCTCAGGAAGGCCGGATACGAGGACTTCGTCATCCTGGAGAAGGCCGAGGACCTCGGCGGCACCTGGTGGGAGAACACCTACCCCGGCTGCGCCTGCGACGTGCCGTCCCCGATGTACTCCTACTCCTTCGAGCTCAACCGGAACTGGTCGCGCCTGTTCGCCCCCCAGCCGGAGATCCAGCGCTACCTCGCGCGCTGCGCCGAGAAGTACGGCATCACCCGGCACATCCGCTTCGGCGTGGAGGTCGACACCCTGGAGTACGACGAGAAGGCGCTGCGCTGGACCGTCACCACCACCACGGGCGAGGAACTGCGGCCCCGCGCCGTCGTCTCCGGCGTCGGCGCCCTGCACGTGCCGAGCCTCCCCACCATCCCCGGCATGGACGCGTTCGAGGGCAGGGCCTTCCACTCCGCGCAGTGGGACCACGCCTACGACCTGCGCGGCAAGCGCGTCGCGGTGATCGGCACCGGCGCGTCGGCGATCCAGTTCGTGCCCGAGGTCGCCAAGCAGGCGGCCCACATGACGGTCTTCCAGCGCACCCCCAACTGGATCCAGTCCAAGCCCGACATCGCGATGCCCTCCGCCTTCAAGCTGCCCGGGGCGCCGCGCGCCGTCCGCAACCTCATCTACTGGGTGCTGGAGGCCAGGGCCGTCGGGTTCGCGATCGACCCGCGCCTGTCGGGGCCGCAGAGGTGGATGGCCATGCGCCAGATCAAGCGGCAGGTCAAGGACCCCGAACTGCGCGCCAAGGTCACCCCCGACTACACCATCGGCTGCAAGCGCATCCTGCTGTCCAACGACTGGTACCCGGCGCTGTCC
>JAFACJ010001148.1 GCA_023425615.1 Actinomycetes bacterium | reverse complement strand
CCAGTCGATCTCGGGGAGCCCCTCGTCGGTCAGCGCCTTGTTGACGGTGCTGAAGGGACGGGTGCCGAAGAAGGAGCGGGCGCTCAGGGGGCTGGGGTGCGCCGACTCGTGCACCACGTGCTGGGGGGCGGTGACCAGCGCCGCCTTCTTACGGGCGTAGGCGCCCCACAGGACGAAGACGACACGCTCGGACTTGGCGTTCAGGGCGCGGATCGCGGTGTCGGTGAACTGCTCCCAGCCCTTCTTGGCGTGGGATCCGGCCTCGCCGGCGCGGACCGTCAGCACCGCGTTGAGCAGCAGGACGCCCTGCTCTGCCCAGCGGCCGAGGTCGCCGCTCTTGCGGGGTTCGACGCCGAGGTCGGCGTGGAGCTCCTTGTAGATGTTGCGCAGCGACGGCGGGAGCTTGACGCCCTCACGGACGCTGAAGCTCAGGCCGTGCGCCTGTCCGGGCCCGTGGTAGGGGTCCTGGCCGAGGATCAGCACCCTGGCGTCGGCGTAGGGGGTGCGGTGGAAGGCGGCGAAGAGGTCCTCGCGCGGCGGGTAGATCTCCCGTGCCCCGTACTCCTCGGCCACGAAGGAGCCGAGCGCAGCCGTCGCCAGGGGATCGAGGTCCAGGGCGGCGCGCCAGTCCGGGGGAAGCTGCTCGGTCAAGTCCATAGGCGCACCCTAACGATCAGCACTGACAGTTCAGGGTGGAAACCTGGACGAGTCTTGATCCCGTTATGGTGTCGATCATGCGTTCTCTGGCTGTCGTCCTCCTGCTGGCGTCGGCCGCGGCCGGCTGCGCGAACGGCGCAGGCGGCCCGGTCACCCTGCGGCTGCTGGCCGACTCCTCCCTCACCGAGGTGATGCCCGACCTCACCGCCGTCTACCGCAACGCCCACCCCCATCTGCGGTTCCGGCTGGTCCTCGACGGCTCCCAGATCCTCACCTCCGAACTGGGCGACGGCGACGTGGTCGTCACCGCCGACACCGCCTCGCTCAAGGAGCACACCGACGACCTGGAGACGCAGCGCACCGTCGCCCGCAACTCCCTGACCATCGCCGTCGCCCCGGGCAACCCGCTGCGCCTGCGCGGCCTGTCCGCCCTGGCCCAGCGCAGGCTGCGGGTGGTCCTCGGCCCCTCCACCGGGCCGCTGGGCCGCTACTCCCAGCAGGTGCTGACGGACGCGGGGGTGATGGTCAAGCCGCGGTCGGAGGAGGCGAGCGCCCGCGACGTCCTGGACATGGTGCGCAGCGGCCAGGCCGACGCCGGGCTCGTCTACATCACCGACATGAAGTCCGCCGGGGCCGCGGCCAGCAGCATCGCCATCCCCGCCGCCCTGAACGCCACGGTCCTCTACCCGGCCGCCGCCGTCTCCGACTCGCCGCACCGGCACGAGGCCGCCGCGTTCGTCGCCTGGCTGGCCTCGGCCGAGGCCACCACCCTGTTCAACAAGTATGGCTTCCAGGCCCCTTGAGGCGTTCTGCGGGATCTCAGGGCAGTTCTGAGGGAAGGAGCAGGTTCTCCCGGTTCTCGGCCGTCTGCAGGGCGGTCAGGACCTTCTCCGGCGGCTGGGCGTGGATCTCCGGGTAGTCGACCTCGCCGCGCGCCGGGTCGGCGTGGTAGGCGGTGATGTCCTCCTCGGCGGAGAACCAGGTGCGCAGCCCCTGCCGGTCGCCCCGCGGATCGAGCCTGACCCAGTGGCCGTCGCCGATCTGGACGGCGGCCAGGCCGTGCAGGACGAAGCCGTCCCCGTCCGTCAGCCGCTGGTAGCAGAAACCGGACGGGATGCCGGCCAGGCGCAGCAGTGCCACGTACAGATGGCACTTGGCGTAGCACAGGCCGGTGCCCTGCTCCAGGACGTCCGAGGCACGCCAGGTCACGCGGGGATCGGCGGCGTCGGCCGAGTGGGTGATCTCGTCGCGGACGAAGTCGAACGCCGCCTTGGCGTAGGGCAGGTCCCCGTCGGGGAGGCGCGAGCTGAGCGCCTGGATCGCCGGGTGCTCGAAGTCGACGGCCTCGGACGCGCCGAGGAAGTCCCACGGCTCCCCGAGGAAGACCGGCTCGTTCACAGGCCCAGCAGCGGTTCGAGCCCGAGGGTCAGCGGTTCGGGCAGCTCGGCGACCTTGCGGACGCCCAGCAGGACGCCGGGCATGAACGACTCGCGGTTCATCGAGTCGTGCCGGATGGTGAAGACCTCGCCGTGCCCGCCCAGCAGCACCTCCTGGTGGGCGATGAGACCGGACAGGCGCACCGAGTGGATCCGCACGTCCTCCACGGC
The DNA here is from genome assembly GCA_023425615.1 of Actinomycetes bacterium. GTDB lineage: Bacteria > Actinomycetota > Actinomycetes > Streptosporangiales > Streptosporangiaceae > Actinocorallia. The sequence goes on along the minus strand of JAFACJ010001148.1, from coordinate 3,173 downwards.
GGCGCCGCGCGCCCCGTCCAGCTCGCTGGTGGTGGCGTCGGGCGACGCCGGGACCTGCGCCGCGCGCCGGGCCTCGGCCACCAGCTCGGCGGTGCGGTAGGCGGTGCCGCTGGGCGCGTCCGCCTTGTTCGGGTGGTGCAGCTCGACGATCTCGACGGACTCGAAGAACGGCGCCGCCTTCTGCGCGAAGTTCATCATGAGGACCGCGCCGACGCCGAAGTTCGGCGCGATGAGCACCTTGGCGCCGGGCGTCTCGCGCTGCCAGGCCCGCACCTGCTCGACCCGGGCCGGCTCGAAGCCGCTGGTGCCGACGACGGCGTGGATGCCATGGGAGACCAGGAAGCGGAGGTTGTCCATCACCACGCCGGGGTGTGTGAAGTCCACCACGACGGCGGCCTGCTTGAGGGCCTCCAGGGAGTCGCCCTGGTCGACCACGGCGACGAGCTCCATGTCCGCGGCGCCTTCGACGGCGCGGCAGACCTCCGAGCCCATCCGGCCCCGTCCGCCCAGCACTCCTACCTTGATCACTTCTCGTCCTCCCGACGTTTCCCGTGCTGGGAAGCCTATCGCGGACGAAAACGCGAGGATCCTTCACACCGGGCCCCGGGACGGGGCACACTGGAAGGCGGGAACCGGGTCTCGCGCCGGCCCGGTCCCCGCACGCTCCCGCGGGCCGCGCTCAGACCGCGAACTCCCGGCCCTCGAACGGCCCGATCACCGTCAGCGTCGGCCGCTGCTCCAGCACCTCCCGCGCCAGCGCGTTGACCTCCTCCAGGGTGACCGCGTCGATCCGCGCCAGCACCTCGTCCACCGACAGCAGCGAGTCGTAGACCAGTTCGCTCTTGCCGATCCGGCTCATCCGCGACCCGGTGTCCTCCAGGCCCAGCACGGTCGAGCCGCGCAGCTGGCCCTTGCCCCGGTCCAGCTCCTCCGCCGTCAGGCCCCGCGCCGCGGCCTTGGCGAACTCCTCCTGGCAGATCTTCAGCACCTCGTCGACCTTGGCCGGCTGGCAGCCCGCGTACATGCCGAACGAGCCGGTGTCGGCGTGCTGGGAGGTGTAGCTGTAGACCGAGTAGGTGAGGCCGCGCTTCTCCCTGATCTCCTGGAACAGGCGCGAGGACATGCCGCCGCCGAACGCCGCGTTGAACACCCCCAGCGCGAACCGGCGCTCATCGCCCCGCGACAGCGCGGGCACGCCCAGCACCAGATGCGCCTGCTCGGTGTCGTCGACGATCAGCCGGGTGCCCCCGCCCAGCGTCGGCACCGGCTCCCCGCCGCCCAGCCGGGGCGGGGCGGGCCGCTCCGAGCCGCTCAGATGCCCGTCGAACGCCCGGCCCACCAGCTCCACGACCCGGTGGTGGTCGACGTTGCCCGCCACCGAGACCACGAGGTTCGGCGCCCGGTAGTGGGAGTGGTAGTACCGCGCGATGCCGTCGCGCCGCAGCGAGTTGATCGTGTCGACGGTGCCGAGGATCGGCCGGCCCAGCGGCGCGTCGCCGTACATGGCGATGGCGAACTCGTCGTGGATGAGGTCGGACGGGTCGTCGTCGCGCATGGAGATCTCCTCCAGGATGACGCCCCGCTCGGCCTCCACGTCGGCGTCCTCGATGAGCGAGGAGGTGACCATGTCCGAGACGATGTCCACCGCCAGCGGCAGGTCGCTGTCCAGGACCCGCGCGTAGTAGCAGGTGTACTCCTTGGCGGTGAACGCGTTGAGGTCGCCGCCGACGGCGTCCATCGCCGCGGAGATGTCGAGCGCGCTGCGCCGGGCCGTGCCCTTGAACAGCAGATGCTCCAGATAGTGGGTGGCGCCGGCGTCGGCCAGGTCCTCGTCCCGCGAGCCGATCCCCGCCCAGATGCCGAACGCCGCCGAGCGCACCGTCGGCATGGTCTCGGTGACCACCCGCAGCCCGCCCGGCAGCACGGTGCGGCGCACCGTGCCCGCCCCGTCGGTGCCCGGGTGGAGGACGACGGTGCTTCCGGGTTCCTGCTCGGCCGCGGCGATCACGGGTGCTCCCGACATGGTCACTGGATCTCTCTCTTCACGTCTCGTCGCGGTCGGCGTGCTGTGCTGATACGGCGGGCGGGGCGTGCCATCTGCTGGCGCGCCCGGCCGGCCGGATGTTCTTTAGGAGTTGCGGTCCCCGCCGCGGTCTCCCCGGTCGGAGGTCGGACGCCGGGTCCGGGTCCGGCGCGGCCGCTCGGAGCGGGACTCCTCGCCCTGCCCGCCCTCGGCGGGCGCCTCGCCGTCGCCGCCGCCCTCGGCGGCCGCGGCGGCCTCCTTCTCGATGACCTCGACCGGCACCAGCGAGAGCTTGCCGCGCTGGTCGATCTCGGTCACCTCGACCTGGATCTTCTCGCCGACCTTGATGAAGTCCTCGACGTTCTCGATCCGCACGCCGCCGTGGAGCTTGCGCAGCTGCGAGACGTGCAGGAGGCCGTCCTTGCCCGGCATGAGGGAGACGAACGCGCCGAAGGTCGTGGTCTTGACCACGGTGCCCAGGTAGCGCTCGCCGATCTCGGGCATGTGCGGGTTGGCGATCGAGTTGATCGCCTGGCGCGCGGCCTCGGCGGAGGGGCCGTTGGTCGCGCCGACGTAGATCGTGCCGTCGTCCTCGATGGTGATCTCGGCGCCGGTGTCCGCCTGGATCGAGTTGATCATCTTGCCCTTCGGGCCGATGACCTCGCCGATCTTGTCGACCGGGACCTTGATGGTGATGATCCGCGGCGCGTACTCGCTCATCTCGCCGGCGCCCTCGATGGCGTCCTGCATGACGTCCAGGATCGCCAGCCGCGCCCCGCGGGCCTGGCGCAGCGCGGCGGCCAGCACCTCGGCGGGGATGCCGTCGAGCTTGGTGTCGAGCTGGAGCGCGGTGATGAGCTCCTTGGTGCCAGCGACCTTGAAGTCCATGTCGCCGAACGCGTCCTCGGCGCCCAGGATGTCGGTGAGGGTGACGTACTCGCCGCCCTCGTGGATGAGGCCCATCGCGATGCCCGCGACCGGCGCCTTCAGCGGCACGCCCGCGTCCAGCAGCGACATCGTGGACGCGCAGACCGAGCCCATGGACGTCGAGCCGTTGGAGCCGAGAGCCTCGGACACCTGGCGGATCGCGTAGGGGAACTCCTCGCGGCTCGGCAGCACCGGCACGAGCGCACGCTCGGCGAGCGCGCCG
>JAFACJ010001118.1 GCA_023425615.1 Actinomycetes bacterium | reverse complement strand
GCGCAGCCCTGCTCGGCACCCCCGCGGTGGTGACCTCGGCAGAAGCGTCAACCGCCCCGAGCACCGTCACGGCGTCGGTCCCGAACTGCTGGGACGGCTGCTGGGGTGGCTGGAACGGCGGCTGGGACTGGGGCTGGAACGGCGGTTGGTGGTGGTAAATCCCGCCATAAAACTAAATTGAGCTCCCATATGGGGCGATGACGCCCCGGGAGGAAGCCCGGCAGCAGGCAATGCCCGCTGCCGGGCCTTTCTCCATTCTCCGCGGTTTTTCACCGGGCGGACGCCACGGCCCGCCCCACCCCCTAGGGGTCGCCCCGCCCCTACCCTGAGGTTTCCCTGATATGTGTCAGGTTTCTTTGACAGGTATCAGGTTCAGATGACATCTTCGGCACATGGACGACACCCCCTCCGGAGACGAGCTGCTGCGGATCCTCTCGGCGCTCGCCAACCCGCACCGGCTGCGGATCCTCGGGGTGCTGTCCGAGGGACGGGACTACGTGAGCCATCTCGCACGCGTGGTCGGGATCGGGCGGCCCCTGCTCCACATGCACCTGCAGCGGCTGGAGGCGGCGGGGCTGGTCACCGGATCGCTGGAACTGTCCGCCGACGGCAAGGCCGTCAAGTACTTCGAGGTGACGCCGTTCGCGGTCACCCTGACCCCCCGGCTCATCCGGCGGGCGCTACCCACGCTCACGGAGAAGAAGGAGACAGGAGCATGAGCGAAGATCTGGTGGGCGCCGTGGGCGCCGCCGGTGTGTTCCTCCTGATGATCGTCATCGTCTGGCAGATCGCCGCGACCTGGCGGGCACGGCTGCTGGCCACCCGCGAAGAGGAGTACCGGAAGCTGGCGGCCAAGTACGCCGAGCTGCTGGAGGACACCGTCGAGCTACAGCGCCAGACCCGGCAGGAGCTCAACGAGACACGCGGCGTCCTCACCTCGATGGAGCGCATGATGCGCGAGATCGAGTAGCCGCGAAGGCGGTACGGCCGGGAGCGGCAACTCCCGGCCGGACCGTGAACACGGAAGCGAACCCTCTCACAAGCCCTCTTCCACCATGAGGAGATCACCCATGCCCGCTTTGTTCAAACGGCTGTCTCCGGGCGACCGCCTCGGCAAAGGGATCGTACTCGCCCTTTGGATCCTGCTCGTCGCCGTCCTCGGCCCGCTCGCCGGAAAGCTCGGCGAGGTCGAGGAGGCCGGACCCAACTCCTTCCTCCCGCGGAGCGCGGAGTCCGCGGAGGTCAACGTCCTGCTGGAGAAGTTCCGCGACGACGACCTCATGCCCGCCATCGTCGTCTACACCGGCGACCGGCGGCTCACCGAGGCGCGCGCCGGACGCGACCTCCCCGCCTTCGCCCGGGTCGCCGGCGCCGAGCCCGCCGCACCCGTCACCGCGCGGGACGGCGGTGCCGTGATGGTCGTCGTCCCCCTGAAAGACGACGACGCCATCATCGACAAGATCGACGAACTGCGCTCGCTCACCGGATCCGGCGTCCCGCCCGGCGTCACGATCGAGGTCGGCGGACCCGCGGCCTCGCTCACCGACTCCGTCGCGGTCTTCGACTCGCTCGACTCCACGCTGATGCTGGCCACCGGCGCCATCGTGATCGTCCTGCTGCTGCTCACCTACCGCAGTCCCGTGCTGTGGCTCGTCCCCGTGCTGTCCGTGGCCTTCGCCGCCGTGCTCACCCAGGCCGCCACCTATCTGCTGGCACGGCACGCGGGACTGCCGGTCGACCCGCAGAGCGCCGGGATCCTCATGGTGCTCGTCTTCGGTGTCGGGACGGACTACGCACTCCTCCTCATCGCCAGATACCGTGAGGAACTACACACCCACGAGGACCGCCATGAGGCGATGCGGCTCGCCCTGCGCCGCAGCGGACCCGCGATCCTGGCGTCGGCGGGCACCATCGCGACCGGCCTCGCCTGCCTCGCCCTCGCCGACGTCAACTCCTCGCGGTCCCTCGGCCTCGTCGGCGCCGTGGGCATCGTGTGCGCGTTCCTCGCGATGATCAGCGTGCTGCCCGCGCTGCTCGTCCTCTGCGGACGGTGGGTCTTCTGGCCGTTCGTGCCGCGCTTCGGCACCACGCCCTCGGCCTCGGGCACGGTCTGGCAGCGTGTCGGCACCCTCGTCTCCCGGCGCCCGCGATACGCGTGGATCGCCTCCCTCGCCGTCACCGGAGGGCTCGCGGCGAGCGTCCTCGGCATCCAGATGGGACTCCAGCAGTCCGAACTCTTCCAGGACAAGCCGGGGTCGGTGCTCGCGCAGGAACAGCTCTCCCGGCACTTCCCCTCGGGCCTGTCCGACCCCGCCGTGGTGATCGTGCCGGAACGCTCACTGGAAGCCGCGACGAACACCGCCACCCGCCTGCCCGGCGTCGCGTCGGCGACCCCGGCCGACCGTGCCGCGGGCCTCGTGCAGCTGTCCGTCGTCCTGCGGGACGCCCCCGACAGCGACGCCGCCACGGACACGGTCGAAGAACTGCGCGCGGCCCTTCCACCGGACGCCCTGGTCGGCGGGACGACCGCCGAACTCCTCGACACGCAACGCGCGACGGTCCGCGACCTGCGCACCGTGGTACCCCTGGTGCTCGCGGTGGTCCTGCTCGTCCTCATCGGCCTGCTGCGCTCGCTCGTCGGCCCGCTGCTCCTCCTCGGCACCGTCGCGGTCTCCTACCTGGCCGCCCTGGGCGCCTCGAACCTGCTGTTCGAGCACGTCCTCGGCCACGCCGCCCTCGACTGGGGCATCCCGCTCCTGAGCTTCGTCTTCCTCGTCGCCCTCGGCATCGACTACAACATCTTCCTCATGCACCGCGTCAAGGAGGAAACCGGACGGCACGGCCACGCCAAGGGCGTCATCACCGGCCTCGTCGGAACCGGAGGCGTCATCACGAGCGCCGGCATCGTCCTGGCCGCCACCTTCGCGGTCTTCGCCGTCCTCCCGATGGTCACGATGGCCCAGATGGGCGTCGTCATCGGCCTGGGCGTCCTCCTCGACACCTTCCTCGTCCGCACGATCCTCGTCCCGGCCCTCGCCCTCGACCTCGGCCCCCGCTTGTGGTGGCCGAGCCGCCCCTCCCCGAGGCACGAGGGCCGCCCGGCCCCCGTACCGGTCCCCTGACCCACCCCGCGCCGTGCCCCGTCCAGGAC
>JAFACJ010001114.1 GCA_023425615.1 Actinomycetes bacterium | reverse complement strand
GTAGCCTTCCGTATACCTGTCGACCTTCTTGTGGAACTGCTTCGCCATGGTCTTCTTCTTGGAGCAGTCCCGGTGGCCGTCGCGGATGCCGTCCCGGAAGCCGGCACGGAAACCCCTGTTGTAGGCGTCCTCGGGTACGAGGAGGGCGCTCTCCGCCTGCTGCGAGACGGACGCGGACTTCACTTGCGCCGGAATGGCGCTGTTCTCGGAGGCGTGCGCCGGCGAGACGGCGAGAACGCCGAGGAACACAGGGCCAAGCAGCGCCATGCGCTTCATTGCGTGCATGTCGTTCCTTTCTCACGATCGGTCCTGTGACGCGATTACAGGATAAATCACCCTCTGCAATATGTGTCAATAATTGTGGCGCATTCATTTATTTGTTGGGCTTTGGGTTTATTCTGGGTAATGTATGGATTTATAGGAATCCCTGCGGTGCCATCGCCGGATAGTGCACAGTGGACGGATGAGCGACGCGGTTCTCGCCATCGACTTCGGAACCACCACCTCGTGCGCTGCACTCGCCTCCGACGGACGTGTGAGACTGCTGCGCGAACCCGTCAGCGGCTCGTGGGGATGGCCCTCCTCGGTGCTGGTGGAGGGCAACGTGCCGCGGGTCGGGACGATCGCCGAGGAGCGCAAGCGGCTGAATCCGGCGGCCTACCGCAGTGAGATCAAGCGGTTCCTCGGCCAGTCGCAGCCCGTCCAGCTCGACGGGCGGGGGCACGCGATCGTCGTGCTCGTCGTGCTGATGCTCCAGGGGATCAGGGCCGAGGCGGAGCGGATCAACGGAGGCCCGGTGCCGCGGGCGGTACTCACCGTGCCCGCCTCCTACGGCGCCGACGACCCGCGGACCAAGGACCTGCGCGACGCCGCGTGGAAGGCGGGGATCGACGGCGCGGAGTTCCTGCCGGAGCCCGTCGCCGCCGCGCACGCCCCGCGCACGGGGCCCGAGGTGCCGCCCGGCCGGTGCCTGCTCGTCTACGACCTGGGCGGCGGCACCTTCGACACCGCGGTGGTCCGCCTCTCGGCCACCGGACGCCACGAGGTGCTGGGGCACGCGGCGCTCGACGACTGCGGCGGGCGCGACCTGGACACCGGGATCAGGGCGGAGCTCAGGCGGGCGGGCGGCGCGGCGCTGGAGGCGCTGCTGACCGACCCCTCCGACGGAGAGGACCCGGCATCGGAGGCGCGGGCGCTGCGCCACCGGCTCGACCTGGGCGTCCTGGCCCGGCGGATGAAGCACCGGCTGAGCGCCGACGAGGTGGCCGACGAGCTGTTCGGCCACGACGACCTGCCGCTGCGCTACGACCGGCAGGCGCTGCGCGCGCTGGCCGCGCCGCTGCTGGACCGTGCCGCCGACTGCTGCACCCGGCTGATCCGCTCCTGCGGCGTCTCCCGCGACGAACTGGCCGGGGCGGTCATGACGGGCGGCACCACCCGGCTGCCGTTCGTCGCCGAGCACCTGCGGAACGCGCTGCGCCTGCCGGTCTGGCAGGCCGAGGACCCCGACACGGCGGTCGCCCACGGCGCCGCGCTCTGGGCGATGGGACGGTGACCCGCCGCCCGGGGCGCGTCCGCTGATCGCTCAGGGCTCGCGCAGTTCGTGCATCAGATACTCATAGGCGCGCAGCACGACATGGGCGGCCTCGCGGGCAGGACCCCACAGCGTGCCGTCCTGCCAGCGCACCGCCCACGCCCGCTGGCGTTCGGCGGCCAGCCTCCGCAGCGCGGCGCGGTCCTCCGCCCCCGTCGCGCCCAGCAGTTCGGCGGGGCTCCGCCCGGACTCGCCGAGGATCCGGCGGATCTCGGCGAGCTCCTCGTGGCCGAAGTGGGTGCCGAGCCCGCCCGAATACAGATCGCGCAGGATCCCCAGATGCACCAGACCCCGCTCGTTGAGGGCGAGGGAGGAGAACAGGCCGAGCACCTGGTCGAGCGCGGCGCGGTCGCGTGTGCCGAGCCCGGCCGCCAGATCGTGCGGCATCGACGCGACGCGCTTGAGCGCGGAGTCGAGCTTGAGCAGCTCCGCGCGGTGCCCGAAATGCTCGACGAGCCGGTGGCGCAGCTCGTTCATGCCGCTGGCGTCGAGGAGCCTGGCGCGCAGGTCGGCCGGCGAGTCGACGCCGTCGCGCAGGAGACCGCACGCCAGATGCAGCCCGTAGGCGTTGTAGCGGTCCCACAGCCGCACCAGCCGGTCCCGGGGGAGCCCGGAGACGGGGTCGTCGACGAACCGCCGCGCGTTCGACAGCAGCACCGGGAGGAGCGCGAGCCCCGAGAGGGCCCGCAGTTCGGCGAACTCCGCGTCGTCGAGGGTCTCGGCCGCCTGCCCTACCAGGCTGCAGACGGGAGTCAGCTCATAGAGCAGCGACCGCATCTTCGGCACTTCGAGCATGGTGCGCGCGGCGAGCCCGCGGGCGATCTCCATCGGCGGCGTCCCGTCCGGCCCCCACAGCAGCTCGACCTTGGTCATGACGCCGAGGACGGTCAGCGGAGTCGCCGACTCGAACCCCGCGCCGAGGAAGTCGGCGAGCACACCGGTGTCCACCGCGGACATGCCGCGGTTGGGCACCACGAGGATCAGCGCGTCGGCGCCCGCGGAGTGCCGCACGGTGGTGGCGAGCACCTCCTCGGCGGTGAGCTGGAGGAACTCCAGGGTGTTCAGCGAGTCCTCGACGTACACCGAGTCGAGGCCCGGGGTGTCGATCAGGTCGAAGAGCTCCAGGTAGGGGGCGCTGGTCTCGACCTCGATCTCGGCGATGCCGCGCAGCTCGTCCAGATGCTCCTCCCTGCGCGCGGTGAGGCGTTCGAGCTCGCCGAGCTCGTAGGCGGCCGGCGGCCTGCCGTCCTTGTAGTGCACCAGCAGGCCGGGCCGGTCGCCGTGGCGCAGCCGGTTGACGTTGAAGGTGAGCTCCTGGGAGCCGGTCGCCACCCGCTCCTCGCCGATGAGCGCGTTGACGAGGGTGGACTTGCCGGAGCTGATCCTGCCCACCACGGCCACGCTCATCGGGGTCAGGATCTGCCGGTGCAGCGCGTCGAGCGCCTGCCGCAGCGGGAGCGTGCGGTCGCCGCCGGGCTCCAGCAGCAGCCGTGACGCCTCGAAGGTCCCGGCTATCCGGGAGGTGAGCGTGCCGCTCATCCGGCGCCGCCGTCCCCGCCCGCCAGGCCGATCACCCGCTGGACCAGCGCGCCGGTCTCACCGCGCAGGTCCAGCAGCGGCTGCTTCTCCCCGGCGAGCACGGTCAGCCGCAGCGCGGTCTCCTCGGCCGTGGCACGGGCGGCGGCGCGGAGCCGGGGCAGGGTGTCCTGCAGCCGCTCCTCCTCCCGCCTCAGCATGCTGTCGAGATCGGCGGTGATGTCCTGGGCGAAGTCCGCGATGATCTCATCGAGGGTCTGCTCGGTCTGCCGGTGCTGGGCGGCGCGCGCCTTCTCCAGGTCACCGCGCAGATCCGCCCGGCGCTGCTCGATCACCTGCGGCGGGACGTCCTCCTCCACCTCGACCCAGGACCCGGACGCGGGATCCTGCACGGTGACGTAGTAGCGCTCGTACTGGGGCGGGGAGAAGGTGTCGAACACCCGGTCGGCGAACCGCTGGACGCCGGAGCCGAGGAAGCGGCCGATGAAGCCCGACGCCTTCTGCTTCCACGGCTTGCGCGGCAGTTCGCGGACGCGTTCCTCCTGCCGGGGCGGCGGCTTGGGCCCCTCCTGCCACTCACGGCGCCTGGTGCGCTGGAGCCTGCCGTACCTGCCCAGGTCGATGACGGAGGCGGAGGGCAGTCGGCTGAGCGGGCTGGCGGGGAGCTCCAGCTTGATCTCCTGCGCGTAGTCGCGCTGGGTCCCGGCCGCCTGCTTGCCCGCCCACTCGTTGACGGCCATCATCGCCATCACCAGGTCGCTGTTGACCCGGGCGGAGAGCTGGTCGGGATCCCGCAGATAGGACTCGACGCCCAGATACTCGCCCGTGGCACGGTTCCAGACCCGCGACAGCTCGCGCTCGGCGCGTTCGGCCAGCCGGTCGCGCAGCCGCTTCAGCTCCTCGGCCAGCTTGCCGCGCCACGGCGCGGCGCTCTCGGACAGCTCCTTGATCCGCGCCTGGTTGGCCTCGGCGTCGCGCTCCAGCTGCTCGATCTTCTTGCTGCTGCCGTCGCGCAGCGCCTCCTCCTCGGCCTCCAGCGGCTCCAGCAGCACCCGTACCGCGGCGTCGGCCTCCACGAGGGCGCCGCCCAGCAGCACCTTGGCGCGGTGGCGCTCCAGCCTGCGCCACAGGGCCTCCTCCAGCTCGGTGAAGCCGCTCAGCCGCAGCGACTCGGCGTCACCCGTCGTCACGTACAGCACCTTGGAGTGGCTGGAGGTGGGGATGACCTCCACCTCGTCGCGGGAGCGGCCGGTCACCTCGGCGATACGGGAGCGCACGCCGTCGGCGTAGGCGTCGACGTCGGTGACCCGGTCGGCCTTGGCCAGGACGAAGATCATCGCATCCGGGTTCTCGGCCGCCCGCACCGCCTCGGCGGCACGGGCGAGGAAGTCGGTCTCGCTCTGGGACAGGGGCCCGTCGGTGGAGGAGATGAACACCGCGGCGTCGGCCTGCGGCAGATAGGAGACGGTGGCGCGGGTGTGCTCGCCGTAGATGCCGCCGACGCCGGGGGTGTCCACCAGGACCAGGCCCGACGCCAGCCGCGGGTCGGGCAGTTCGACCTCCACCAGGTAGGCGCGGTCGGCGTCGGGGTGGGTGGCGCCCTGCGCGGCGTACTCCCCGATCTGCTCGCGCCGTATCCGGCGCCGCTCGGCCGGCGCCTCGGGCGTGGCGCTGAGGTTGACGTGGACGGACTCCGCCTCCCCGTACGCGATGGTCGTCACCAGGCTGGTGGCGAAGTAGTGGTCGACGGGCAGCAGGTTGGGGA